>JAKQFZ010000554.1 GCA_029558215.1 Candidatus Omnitrophota bacterium | reverse complement strand
TCAATAATGATGGCAACAGGCGTATCTGTCGGGGTGTTGGTCGGTGTGTTTGTCAGAATGTCGGTAGGTGTATCTGTCGGTCCGCTGTCGGTGGGAGTATCGGTCGGAGTGTTCGTGAGAACAGTCGGCGTATTCGTTGGGGTATTCGATGGAGTATTGGTCGGAGTGTTGGTGACGGGATCAGACTGACGGACCCACTTGATCGCGTCCGCCATCACCACCTTTGCTGTGTCAATGCCATCATCTGAAAGTCGGACGTTCCAGTCACCTGCTGTAAAACTATAGGTTCCGAGCAGATTCCAATTGCCACCGTTGACCTGCTGGTTGACGTCTATCGTCTGCGATCCACCAGCGTAATAGATCGTATAGGGCGCGTCAGCTGCGCGGTTGGTACCCTGAGGCCACCAGGCATAGACGCTGTAGGTTCCCGTGACGAGAGGGGCTGACCATTGGACCACATCAGCTCCAGTACCACAAGTGTTGTAGCGATAGTCCACTCCATATTTGTCCGTGGAACTCGTGCCCAGTGACCAGGAACCACTTAGAATCGAGAAACCACCGTCGCTATTGTCCACAACGACATCGCCACCAGGTGTGTTGGTTGGGGTATTTGTTGCTTGTGCGTCAGGAGTGTTTGTTGGAGTGAAAGTGGGGCCACCTGCATACCGAGAGTAGATGTAGCAGTGAACGGTGACGAGATTCTGATTGCCGTAGTTGTAACCGGGCCAATCGTACTGCGCACCTGCTCCATCGTAGCTGGGGTATCCTGGCGTGTTTTTGTTTCCGTAGGGGTCATTGCACACCACCGTGTATTGGCTGGTGTGATAGCCGATAATAGTGATGTAGTGTCCGGCAGAAGTCAGAGAGTTCAGCAGAACAAAGGGATTGATGTTGTTGACTTCCGTCTGAAGCTTCGCATAGGTAGGTGCCCAGTCCACTGAGGAAGAAGGACCGTGATAGCCGATGTATTCGGCCATGTGTCCTTTGGTGTCTTCCCAGTTGTTCTGGACGATGTACCCATATCCGCCCCTTGCCCAGGCACTGGCGCAGTCCTTGCTTCGGATGTCAAATGTGAAGCCATTGTAAGTGTAGGTCTCACTGATGTAACGGCCATAGGGACTCTCATGGACATAGGGAGTGCTGCACGTGCAAGGCCAAGGTGTCATCAGGTTGTAGAACGTCAGGGTCATCAATGCCGACGTGGCACCACAAGCCCAGCTTCCGCAGAATGAATCCGTCGTATCATAGGCCTGATGAATATAGGGCACGCCGCTGATGGAAACAACGCTTTGAAGAGTGTAGGTACTTTGCTCCGGCTCCTTGTACTGAAGAAGTCCCTGACTTGAAATATCAACCGATGCAGAAAGAAGTCCCGCTGCCGAATCGGGAACAATCCGGCTGCTTTTCACTCGGGCATCTTTCGTTGAGGCGACCGAGTTTCCACAGACGACGACTTCTGAATCTCCTTCATTGATCAGCGTCGAGCCCAGAGGCACACCGGATGCTGTTGCAAGACACAACTCCGTCCGAGTGACCTGAATTCCATCCGACTGTTTCGTCACAAATGCGACTGTTCCATTGTCCACCCATGCTGGTGAAAGTCCGGTTCCGAGAGGTGTTGAGACACCTGAAGCCAGATTGATTGTGGACAGTCTTCCATCCACGGTACTCACCAACAGTGAGTTTCCATCTGGGGAGAACTGAGGATTCCAGAAGGCACCACTGCCGTCAGTTAGAACTCGGCTTTCTCCAGACGTCAGATTGCAGAGGGCAATCTGTTCTTCTTTGTTGTTGTAGGCGATTTGAGAACCGTCGGGCGAGAGCCCCAACAGATTCACCGCATGACCTAGATCGAAGGTACCCAGAACGTTCATCTTGGCGTCAAGCACCGTCAGAGTCTTTCCGACAGTAAAGGCGATGTTGCCATCGGCTGAGACAACCGGTGTTCCAGCGTCCACACTTGGTTCGGACAACGCAATCGTCTTTCCTGTCGCGACACTGTAAATCGCAGGAACAAACGAGCGACTTCCGTCCGGCTCAACGGTGATCATCTTGAAGCAGACCTTCTTGGCGTCAGGAGAAAGCGACGCGAAGTATCCTGCCCCAGGAGCATCCGAAATCTTGATCTCTTTACCAGTAGCGGTGTTGACAATTGACAGCCCCTGATGGGTATCCAGGGACTTCAAAACAACGGAACCATCTCGAGCGATGGCAACGGGAATCTCATCGGCGCCCGCTGCGGAAATCAGAGTTCCCCCCAAGACCAGACCAACAAACAGAATGCAAAACATTCGAGAAAGCAAAGACTTCATCATCGGATTTCCTTTCTTCGAAACATACACAATGCCCAAACCTACGCAACGAGAACCAGAGTCCGGCAGTGGATCCCTCCCTTCTTCCGATACGGGTGATTATGAACACAGGCGACACTTACATGCCAGCATGTGTCTCTCCCTGAAGAATTCTTACACATCAAGAAACCGCTTCCCAAGCACATAAAAGAACCGCCCTAACAGGCCATTCACGCAGGTCTTCATTACAAATCAGTATCTAGGATGTTACGCCCCCTCTTGGGACGTTGTCAATGACTTTTCATGGTGAGGAAGTATTAGCGCTGTTGCGGAGAGGGTGGAGGTATGCTTCAGTTGCATAGGCTCTGCGACGCTGCCGAAGCGGGAACAGAAAGACAGCGGCTTCGATAGCGCTGCTCCGAAGCATATCCTGGCCATAGCACCTGCAGAATTGAGCCAACACGACTAACCGATTCTGCGAAAGAGACTAAACGGCCAGGTTGACCTTCCAACCTTTCCGGTACTTACGTTGAAGCAGCCGATTGGCTTGGGAGTTGTTGGCGATCTTCATGCGTCGTGCGTCCCATTCCAGAAGTGTATCGGGAAGGCGAATGGCCACAGTTCCCAGCACGATTGCTTCCGCCATCGGCCCAGTCTGTGCAAAATGTGACTGAGTCATCTCACCACCCAGACAAGCGTCAACAAAACGGTGATAGTGATCAGGCCCTTTGATAACCGGTCGTGCAATGCCGCGAAACTTCTCTTTTGGGAAAAGCATAGGGCCACTGGTGTGCGGCAACAGAAGAGAACCTTCAGTGCCAACCAGGAAAGCCGCCTCACCAGGATAATTCTCAACACCTTCCTGCTTCACGATTGCCTGAATGTCGTCCGGCGGGAATTTGTCGCCATCGAACCATTCGACCGTGATCTGATCTCCTTCGATATTGTTGTTCTTCGGAAATACCCATGTAATGTGATCACTCTGTGGCCAAGTGTCTTGGCGACGATGCTTTGACTCACGCCAGGAATCCTGCACCTCGGCAATGACCGAGATGGGAGCGCTCAAGCCGAGTCCCTTCCAGACCGCATCGAAGATATGGCAACCGATGTCGCCCGACCAACCCGTGCCGAAATCCTGCCATGCGCGCCAAAGCCTCGGATGATAGATATCCGGAGCGTAGGGTCGCATGGGCGCATTTCCGATCCACAAATCCCAGTCGAGGGACTCTGGAGGTTGTTGAACTTTCTTCGGACGAGGACCTTCAAGCCGGTAACTTTCGACTGCGCCAGGACGATTGGAGCAGAGGATCACGCGCCTGACTTTACCGATCACTCCTTCACGCATAAAGTGAACGGCCATCTGGTCGC
>JAKQFZ010000661.1 GCA_029558215.1 Candidatus Omnitrophota bacterium | reverse complement strand
CACGACGAAAGTCCTGACTATATGTGTTGGGTCGAGGATGACCTACAGGGAGGAACATCAGACTGCGATGACGACAGAATTGGCACGGACACAAGTCCTTTCGTCCGTGGCTGCCGACGGGATCTGGAGGATTTCACTCGTGTGCATCTGTTTGTTGATGATGTTGCGGTCAGCTGTGAAAACCTGAATTTCTACCTGAGGTTCAAGAGAGGAAGCCCCAGCCCCTCAGTCAATCTTTTCGAGGCAACCGATCCGGCAGGATCGCTCACGTATCTTACCGATGCGGTGGAATCGGGTAAGCAGAAAGAGAAGACGCGTCTCTTGACAGTTACCAGCAGCGAAATACAGTTGCCGTCAGGATATCCTGAGACAGGTGGAGCGCCTTTCCATTTCATCCTGGAAGGCAAATCACCTGGAAAAGGCCAGTTCTGCCTGATCGCCAAAGCGGGCGAAGACCATCGGGCGGAGGCGATTGTGGATCTGCAATTGGTTGACGTGGATGATCTGTATGACACTTTTGAGGTCTCAGAACCTGGTGAGGAAGCCGTCTTCGAAGAAGGCTTCTTTAAGGATGAGATTGTGAGCACAGATGACTATCTACTTTTTGTGCACGGTTTCAATGTGGAAGACTGGCTTAAGGACGCCTGGGCTGCGACGGTCTTCAAGAGACTCTACTGGCAGGGATACAAAGGTAGTGTGGGAGCATTTCAATGGCCATGCGAGTTGATGTCACTGACAAACCCACAGTCCTACGATCACAGCGATTTCAATGGATGGTGCTCTGGTGAAGCACTAAGCGACGTTCTGGAGGCACTCAATTCTGGTCAGCATCTCGGAGCGGTACACCTGCTTGCGCACAGCCAAGGGAATATCGTTGCTGGAGAAGCGCTGAGGCTAGCATCGGCGAACACTGTAAAGACCTACATAGCTACCCAGGCGGCCATTGCGGGAGACTGTTACCAAGAAGGTCTTCCGGAATATTTTGGCAACTACACCACACCGAACGTCAGAGCGCAATATCCGTATCCGTTAGCTCCTCCCCCACCTCCCTTGAACTTGGATCCATATGACCCATATCTGACTGGCATAGAGGTAAAGGTTGAAAAGAGGAAGAACTATTTCAACAACAACGACTGGGCTTTGGTAGACGGCCCTTTTGCATGGACACTGAACAACAGTCTCCGACCGGATATCCTCTATGGATACGAGGGACCAACATATCTATACGATCCTTATGCCGTGCCCGTTGCAAGCAGATTCTACAGTTACAGGAGCCTAATATTTCCGATGGATAGATACGAAATCTTCTCCTACGTAGCTGAAGCGAGGTCTTTGCCACTAGGAGCCCAGAACTCTGTATCTGCATTTGCTGATGTGAATCTCGCACTTGATCCTCTCGGCTACGGAGAGGAACACTATTCTCACAGCCGGCAGTTTCGATCGAATATCGTGGATGAGAATCCATATTGGGCGCGGGTGTTAGCGGATATTCGTGCGTGGGACTAACCAACGAGCCCAAGAAAGGAAAGATGCGATGCGAAGAAGGATATTTCTTGGAGTCTTGCTTCTTGTCGGCAGTGGCTTCTCAATTGCTGCCACCCAGTCTGAGTTCGGTCAGCTGAACGGAGGAATGCTGGAGCGCTTGCTGAAGGTGCAGAAGACAGAGAGCACGGTATTGTTCTATGGAAAACTGGTAGACCAATTCGGTGATCCGGTAGCAGGAGCCAAGGTCTTGGCGCATGTTCGACGAGCGAACTCACTGATAGGAACTCTGGTGGAGTTGAAGGCCGTTTCTTCTGAAGATGGCAGATTCTCTTTGTACGCGAAAAAGGGCCTGAGCCTCATCATCAAAGCCGTGGAAAAACCGGGTTACGACTATCGTTACTATCCAAATGAAGATCGATTCAGCTACCGCAAGGGCTTCATACCCATTCATGTTCCTGATGAGTCAAATCCTGTGATGTTCAAGATACGCAAGAGGGCTACCAAACCAACGTTCCTCTTGTATAGCCCCTACGTGAGACTCGATTTCAACGACAGCAGTGGTAACGAATACGGCCATGATGTGTTACGGGCAGATATGGGTAACAGCGAAATGCGCGACGGCTGGTTCGATGACTTTCGTGTGGTTGCCAACCGAACAGAATCTGCAACCGAGGCTGTTCTTGTTTTTAGTGCTGGCGGGGAAGATGCTGGATTTGTTGCATCGAGTGAGTTTCTGGGAATGGCTCCAGAATCAGGATATTCAGGAGAGTATGTCCTTTGTGTCAAAGACGGTGTAGATCCGCAGGAAAGATATCTCTACCTAAGGAGTCGTCAGCCTCTGCTCTATAGTGTGGCCGAACTTCACGGTGTGCGCGTGGGCAGAAGAGGTGTCTTTGTCCAGATCCGGCTTCGCACCAATCCTCTCGGCGATCGCAATCTGGAGATGGACGAGCAGTTTCCCATTGCAGCTCGGCACCATATCCAGGCAAAAGTAAGAGAAGCCTACCGTGATGGTGTTCCCCTTGACGTTACACCTCTCAAGGAGCTGATCGAGGTGGCGAGAGGAACAACCGAAGCCGAGAGTCATCGGATCGCGGATCAGGTGGATGAACTCGTCAAGAAGGTCGAGCGCGAAGAGAGAAGAAACTTCGAAATTGATACGGCAACATTGACTGAAATGTACCGCAAGGCGAAGAAGATCAAGGATTGAGAGCAGTGCGGCATTCATGCCGCGAAAAGGAGCGGGAGCATCTTGTTCCCGACAGAATCCGTGTGGGGCGAGACGCCCCAACTCCTGTGCCTGGTGCCTTCTTCACCTCGTTGAGGGCTGCTTCTCGACGTAACACAGGCATTCGTGCCGATGATCCTCTGCCCTGGGATCGCCGAGCGTCTGCTCGGCAGTCCGGAGAAAGAACAAGAGCCAAGTGGACACTTGGCGTTCCCAGGAGAGCTTCTCGAAGAAGGCTGGGATGAGGGCAAC
>JAKQFZ010000660.1 GCA_029558215.1 Candidatus Omnitrophota bacterium | reverse complement strand
CCGTTCATCACAACACCCTGATGGGCGCTCCTGGCTCGCGTCATATTTGCCGTGTACTGCCAGAGTTCCGTTGCGGGATCAAAGACTTCACATGTTCTGACTGCTCCAAGGTCGTAGGTTCCACCGATGGCGTAGATCTTGCCTTCACACGCGACTGCTGCAAAGACACTTCGTCCCGTATTGAGATCCCCCGTGTTATTCCAGGAATTGAGGGAAACATCAAAGACTTCACATGAAGGAGTTTGCTGGCCGTTGTAGCCACTGATCGCATAGACCTTGTTGTCAAGCGTAACCAACTGGTGACTGGCGCGCCCAACGCTCAGCGTGGAGACATCCAAGAGCCATGAACCAGGCCACAGGATGGAGTCATCCTGCTCAAAGAAACCCGGCTCTGAGAGCGAGGGCTCACCTTTGTCCAACCTTCCATTGGCGTTGGTGTCTTCCCAAAGAAGCATCTGGCCGATATCACTTGCTTCGTTTCCAGAGCCCCATCCAGAAAAGGCAAGACGACAGACTGTCATATCGGATTCAGACGTGAGAGCAAGAGCGAGAACCGGACAACCAGTCTGCCCCTGTAGGTAGACTGGATTGAGGGGTGTCAATGGGTTCTCGGCAACAAACAGCGAGGCGGCCAGGCATTGAGCCGAGAGCAAAGTGGCCATAGCCAATACGAGTGCGGTTTCAATCACCTTTCGCTTTGATCGATCAGGGAACATTTCTGAGCCTCCTCATTGCATCTGCAGGCGAGCCCGTGCAGCTTGGCCGCGTGACATCCTCTGCACCATGGACGGTCTGGGAAGTCCGTGGAGGTGCCTCATTGCAGTGCGTAATTACTAACGTGGAACGATACACCTACTTGGCTAGATTACAGAGATCAACCGAACGATGCAAGACACGCACAATCCCGCTTCGATGGTCATTGACAAGCGAAGAGTGCGGGTATAAGTTACTCGCATGGAAACGTTAATCTGGGAGGTTCGGTAATGCCTGTATATGAGTACAAAGCCCAGGCAACGGCGGATGGACGAACGGTGACGGGAACCATCGAGGTGGGCAGTGAAGCAGCCGGCTACGCGTTGCTTCGCGAGCGAGGTTTGGTGGTCACCTCAATACGCCAGACAAGAGCCAAGAAGAAGTCCGCCACCAAGAGAGGCCGGCGTAAGAAAGTCAGCACGGATGACTTGGTCATCTTCAGCCGACAGTTGGCGACGATTGTCAACGCAGGTCTGCCTTTGATTGAAGGTTTGAACATCCTGGGCGATCAGATGGAGAACCCGACGTTTCGGGATATTGTCAAGCAGGTTGAAAAGGACGTCGAAGGGGGTTCCACGCTTTCCGATTCCATGGGAAAGCATCCGAAGGTTTTCAGTGTTCT
>JAKQFZ010000659.1 GCA_029558215.1 Candidatus Omnitrophota bacterium | reverse complement strand
TGGTCCATACATCAACACGCCACGATCCCGGCGAACCTTGTAGTGTTTGTAGAGTTCTGGCACCTTGAATGGAAGCTCGATCGCTTCTTGCAATTGCCGTTTGACATCGTCAAGACCGCCAACATCATCCCAAGTCATCTTCGATTCTTGGGAGAGCTTGTAGCGTGTGTTGTTCCCTTCAGAGACACGGCTTATGATAACAAACCCAGAATCCACCAGAACCCTGTCGCCTGATTCAAAAGCGATGTTCTTGGGATTGAGAACAATGCGAGTCTCGCCCTTGCTCTCCACCTCGACGCCATCGGCTGTGATCTGCGTCACACGACAAATCGCACCAATGTTGAGGTCCGGCCCGGCACCAATGATGTTCTGATTCTCAGGACTGTGCAGAACAGTGTCGCCGGGTTGCAGTCTGGAGTCCGGCACGCCTTTGACACGAAATGGCTTGCCCTCTGTTGAAACAACAGCGTAAGTGCCATCGTCGCCCGTGGTGAGCCGAATCTGAGCCGGGGATTTGCCATCAACCCCAATGCTTAAGACGATCTCTGTGTCATCAGAGAGTTTGACGGGGACTTTGCCTTCGGCATCCACTGCGCCCACAATCAAGCCGCTCTTGTTGTAATGCGGCGACTGCGAGTCAATGACAAGAATCTCGCCATTGCGGTGGAATGCGGCGGGGTCCGGATGATCATTACGAATGAGCAAAGTGCCAAACAACATGGCAGAACCCGTGAACTCACTGATGATCTTGTTCTGGCGAGCAAGACTATCTTTGAGCCGCTGGTTGTTCTGCGTCAGGTCTTTGATTTCCTGATGCAATTGTTGCGTTTGACGACCAACTTGCCGGGCAACTTCTTGCTTAATGAAAGTGTCGTTGTCGTGCTGGAACGGTTCAGAACCCAAACCACTTGGCACATTTCTCTTGTCCATCCTTGGACTCCTTATTGGACATATTTGGCATGATTCTCGCAACTTGCAACAATCCAATCAAGACCAAATCTACTATAACCTGTCTGGTGCTTATGATGATCTCAACAAGATCAATTAGGCACAAAACGATGCCCACGGGACACGGTGCTTGTGTTACCTCAACAAAGGCAACTTGGCACCTGTTACGAGACTAGTGCTTGTGTTGACCTCTACGAAACCAACTTGGCACTTCTAACAATTGTCGTCATCGTGTTTGAGGCACGGGTAGTGCTTGCATTGGCCTCAACGAAACCAACTCGGCACTTCAGATGTGACGAGACGAAAAGCTGGCAGTGGGTGTGCTGGCATTGGTCTCAACAAAACCAACTCGGCACGGGATTCGGACGACGAATGGCTTCGGTCGGGTCGGAGTGCTTGCATTGGCCTCAACGAGACCAACTCGGCACACGCCAGAATCTCGGCCAAAGCAAACCGATTGAATCGTGCTTGCGTTGGCCTCAACGAAACCAACTCGGCACAAAACTTTAGATCATTCATTCTGCAATTCATCGAGTGCTTGCGTTGGCCTCAACGAAACCAACTCGGCACCG
>JAKQFZ010000656.1 GCA_029558215.1 Candidatus Omnitrophota bacterium | reverse complement strand
TAGATTATCAGATCGAGGCGGACTTCAGCGGACTGATCGCTCCCGGGCAACCTCAGTTGGTCATGGAACTGGGCGAGAAATTCGGCCGATTGATGAACTACGGCGACGGCGTGTATGGGGGACAGTTCATCGGCGGAATGTACGCGGAGGCCTTCTTTGAGACGAATATGGAACGCCTGGTGGAAGCGGGTCTGCGGTGCATCCCTCCGAAAAGCCAATACCATGAGTGTATCTCGGATGTTTTGAGATGGTATCGAGAACAGCCGGACGATTGGCAGGCAACGTGGAAGCGGATCGATGAGAAGTACCAGAGGAACCCTCAGTACAGGCGCTTCTCGTGCTCCAGGGAGGCCTTCAATATTGACGCCAAGATCAACGGCGCTTTTGTCGTTATGGGACTTCTCTATGGCAAGGGAGATATTGAACGAACCATCGAAATCTCCATGCGCTGCGGACAGGACTCCGACTGCAACCCTTCAAACGCTACGGGGATTCTCTTCACGTCTCTAGGTTTCTCGCGACTGCCCGACCGATACCGTTCCGCGCTTGATATTCAGACCCGTTTTTCGCATACGACGTATAACTTCCAAGAACTCATCGCCGTCTGTGAACGCTTGACGAAGCGAGCCGTGAGCCGTTCCGGAGGAAAGATCGTCGCCGACGCGCAAAGACGAGAGAATTTCCTCATCCCAATGCGCCCGCCCAAGGTTCCATCGCTGGAGCAGAGTTGGAACCCTGTTCCCATAAGCCATTGATGGAATAGGGACTACACACCATTGACGGCAACTTCCCCTCCAACTCTCTGATGTGCTCTACGTACTCCAGCGAGTAACCCGGTTTCCCCGAAACCGGGATCCAGGGTTGGTGGCAACCCAGGCTGCCAACTCACAGGACAAACAACAACATGATTTTCCTCTTCCCCTGCAATGGCTGATCCGCTATTCTATCACTGTCGCAGATGACGCCAAATGAACAAGTCGAGGTTTCAGATATGGCTCAAACCCTTGCAGAGAAAATCCTCAGTGCGCATGTCGGTCGGGCAGTCAAGCCAGGCGAGATTGTTGTCACTCCAGTGGATTTGTGCTTCCTTCAGGACGGAACAGGTCCTCTCGCCGTCAAACAGCTTCAGAAAATCGGCTTGGAGAAATGCCACAATCCGAAGAAGACGATCCTGTTTCTCGACCATGCCGCTCCCAGTCCGAGAAAGGAACTCTCCAACGATCACATGACGCTTCGCGCCTTCGCCGCGAAGACTGGCGCAGTGGTGTGTGAGATTGGACGTGGCGTCTGCCATCAGGTCGTCGCGGAGCACTATGCCAAGCCCGGAGAGATTTCCATTGGCGCTGACTCTCACAGTTGCAC
>JAKQFZ010000630.1 GCA_029558215.1 Candidatus Omnitrophota bacterium | reverse complement strand
TTCATCTCATCTCCCTTCAGCGTTCCACGTTTTCCACTGCCGCTTCGATGATTCGAGCGGCAAAATTCGGTTCGTTGATCTCGATAAAGATCGTGTCTTCGAATGCCCTCGTGGTCTTGTTGGCAGCAAACCAATCCAACTCACGTTTCATCAGGTCGTCGTCGAGGGCGTATCCGGGCGTCACTGTTGTCACCATCTCTTTGATCAATCCTTCGACATCGTCCATTTCGTTGTGTCGCATGTCGATCGTGTCTCGCAACTCTTTCACTTTGTGCAACCACAGGCGTTCTTGAATCGTCATTGTCAGTCTCCCGTATTGAGATCACTTCTTGGATCACACTACCGATTCTCATCGGTTTCGACCTTCCGGTCTCGTCAGGTGTGAGTCAAATCAACCGTAGTATCTGCTGTAGTAGTACTCCATCACATTGTACAGTTCTTTGTACAATCTGGTTCGAAGGGCAATGGCCCTTCCGCGTCGCGTCTCCCTCCTCAACCATGTGGAGTCTGTCATCTTGTTGATGTCACATCCAGTTCGTTCTTCGAATCGCTTCAGCGTCTTCTTGTATGTCCGCTTCTTCATGCTGGTCTCCAATTCGAATTCGGCAATCGTCGTCTACGATTTTCAATTCGTTTTCGACGTCGCCAGAGGCAACCACTCCACATCTCCCACCGTACCTACCTCAGTGGGTGTCAATGTAACCACGCACTGAGGTTATCAACGTGTCAGCCAACCGGGTGCTCATCACCCTGCGGAGTTCACCGTCACTGCTGGCCACTTGTCTCCCCTTCTCTTCGTTGGGGTACTTCAAGCTCCAGGTGCCGCCTGGGCTTATGTGCTTTGCTACCTTGCGGCCATTCACCCTTTTGGTGAATGCTTTCAAGTAGCGTCCCCCGTCCATCATGTACACCCCGATGCCAAGGCTGATAAACACGGGGTCACCGTTCTTATCGAGTTTCTCATTACCCCATTCATCCTTTGGGGTGAATCCGATCGGTTTCACCTTCACCACCATCAGGTGATCGGTGCTCTTCAACTGTGGTTCGGGTTCAACGGGTTTGGGTGCTACCTTGGGTCTCCCAAACCCGTTCTTCTTTGGCGGTGCTAACAACCGCCTCTGTTCTTGATGCGTCAACATGTCAACTCCTTCATTGGGGTTCAGTTCAACTTTGGGGGATTGTGTAGTGTATGCGTTATTATAGGGTGTGGGATTTTACCCAAACTGTGTAAACCCTATAACCTACCCAACCTGTACAACCTACCCAACCTACCCAACCTACCCAGACTGTACAATCTGTGTATCCTACCTA
>JAKQFZ010000610.1 GCA_029558215.1 Candidatus Omnitrophota bacterium | reverse complement strand
GTGCACACTCCTATTCTGACTCAGTCCTTGGTGTTGCGAGCAATGCGGTTATGCGCGGAACGGAGAAGGTGGACGTGGAGTATCTGACCGACGATTTCTCACGGGAAGCAGTCTCTTTCGTCGAACGGCACTCGGATCATCCCTTCTTCCTGTATCTCCCTTACAACGCCGTTCACACGCCCATGCATGCCACTGCGAAATACCTGGAACGGTTCGGTTCGATCGCGGATCAAAAGCGCCGGAACTATGCTGCCATGCTCTCGGCGATGGATGATGGCATTGGAAGTGTGCTCCGGACGCTTCGTGACAAGAACCTGGAACAGAATACGTTGATCTTCTTCCTCAGCGACAATGGCGGACCGATTCGGGGCAACGCTTCCTGCAACAGACCTCTGCGCGGGGAAAAGGGGCAGATGTATGAAGGCGGGATTCATGTTCCATTTATGATGCAGTGGAAAGGAACGCTTCCCAAAGGAATCATCTATGACCAGCCAGTGATCTCCTTGGACATTCACGCAACGGCCTGCTCTGCCGCATCGGTTCAGATACGCGAGGACATGAAACTGGACGGTGTCAATCTGCTTCCGCATATCACAGGTAAGCGTTCCGACGCGCCTCATGAGTGTCTCTTCTGGCGCTCCAGGCCAAACAATGCCATTCGAATGGGAGACTGGAAACTCGTCACACAGAATAACGAACCCACCGCACTCTACAACCTTGCGAGTGATCTTGGTGAGACAACAGACCTTGCGTCGCAGAATCCCGACCGGTTCAAACAGTTGAAGGCTCGATTTGAGGAGTGGAATTCTGAGCTGGTAGACCCGCTCTGGAAAGGCAAGCAAAGAAAACAGCCCGCTACTGTCGAGCCGCCTGTGAGAGCCGCCCGACCCAAACGGAAGAAACGACAACAGTGATCGAATCGAACACGGAAATCGATTGTACCTCTGTTGGAATCAGGAGTATTATACTCTTACTCACTTTGGCGATCGGGACCTGAGGTTGGATCAAGTGCATCAGCAACCAGGAGTGATGAGGGCGTGTTTGCGTTTGTGAGAGCGGTGTTGACAGGCCTGACCACAGCACATAAGTGGGCTCGTCCCCGCGAGACTGGAAAGGAGGGTGTTCGAAGAGACTTTTCGTGAACGGTACTTTTTGGGCGGTTTGTTCTGGGTGGTCTCCGGCTTGATAGGCCGGAGACGTGAGGAGGCTGAAATGAAAAGGTTTCTTATTTTTTCCTTATTGTTGGTCTTGGTACCGAATTTCGCAACTGCCAAGAATCCCATCCTGGTAGACAAGGGCGGGGCTGGGGATTTCACAACGATCCAGCAAGCCATTGAGAGCTGGTGTCCTTCAGGCACCAACTATGCCGAAAATGAGCCGTTTGTTATCGAGGTCAGCCCGTCCGCGCCATACATTGAGACCATGAGCCTCAATGACGGCAATACAGATCTGACCGCCGCTCCCGGGCGTGGCGATATCAAAGGAGATATCATCATTCGCTCTTCCGTGTCGAGTGTGTACGCGGACGTCCGACTCAATGCCAATGGCGAGGAAACCGGTGCTGGACTTCGCGACGGACTGTGGATCTACCAGCAGACGGCCGATGTTACTTTTGAGAATATCATCTTCTCGCCAGAGGTGACTGGCACCATTGATGACGACCTTGTGAAGATAGACAAGAACGCCGACAGTGCAGCCAATACCATCACCTTCAAAAACTGTATTTTCACCGATACAAAAGACGCAGGGGGGCCTCTCACGACGAGCCGCGCTGACGCTCAGCGTTCTTCGAATGTTACTTATGTGGGGAAGCTGGCTGCAAATGACAACTTGGTGAAGATATGGAACGACAACGCTGAGTTCATCATCGTCAATTTTGATCGCAGCATTATCTCGACCGCAAAATGCAACGGTATTGTGCTCGGTGGCATCGCCGGGCCTGCCGTGGGGCAGCCAACAGGTCCCTATGAACTCAACGCTCATGAATGCGTCTTCTCCTATGTTGGAACAACGTCGCCCGACTCCGCGATTCGCATTGTTGACTCGGGAACCAGCATGAACCAACCGAAGGTTGTCAACATTACGGGCAGGGACGCAACAGACGGGGGCAACTTCGCCACCATCTTCTACCGCCCCTCCAACGATGCCGTCAACGCCTCGGCGCAGACAACTGCTGCACATACCATCAACTGCAACAACGCGATTTTTTACTACTACAATAACAGTGCAACTGGAGCGGCCTTCAACATTGATGACAAGACCAATCTCAACCTTGATACGGTACTTCTGTTCACAAGATACAGTACCGCCTCCTCGCCTCGATCAGGCATCAAGGTGAGCGGACGAGGTAATATGGCGTGGAACAAAGTGACCTTCACAAACGCCAGCACGGTGACATACAGTTGCCCTCTCTTCCGCGCTGTTGAGTTGCTCCCGTCTTCTGTGCCAAACGTCATTGCCGCTCGGGACTGCATTTTTTCGGGTACAGGCACCAAGTTTGCATCATCGGGTACAGGCACTTTTCCAACTCTGGACATTGACTATTCGGCCTTCCCGACATCAGGCCCTGACAAGATAGAGGCTATCGCGAGCGGAACGCCTTCATGGTTGAGTCTCGGTTCGAATGTCATCTACAGCGATCCGAAGTTTGTTGCGTCCTGGTATACCGCGAACGCAACTTTCGGCGATGTGCAGAGTCTCGACTACTGGGGAAAAGGATCAGATGGCGGTCCGCTGACAGGTGGCGGCGACTACGTTGGCCCCATTCCGACACCTCTCCCGACAGCAACGCCTTCCAGCGGGCTTTCATCCGACTGGGTGCAATACCGATAGTCGTTGGAACGATTGGGACTGTGATTCGAACCTCGGGGCGGGAGTCTCCCGCCCCGTTTTCATTTTGTTGAACTCTGTTGCGTCCGAGCCGTTGCTACACTAGTATTTAACCAATGCGACGACGATTTTCGGGGGTCAAGAGCATGAGAAGAGTTTTGGCAAAACGCTCGAAAAAGGCTGGTCTGCCTCCTGGAACTATGGTTCACTTGGGTGAGAGACCCGCTGAGAAGACGAGAATCCAGGTATTCGATTTCGACAAAGAACAATGGCAGTTTCACGAAATGGAGT
The DNA here is from genome assembly GCA_029558215.1 of Candidatus Omnitrophota bacterium. GTDB lineage: Bacteria > Hinthialibacterota > Hinthialibacteria > JAKQFZ01 > JAKQFZ01 > JAKQFZ01. The sequence goes on along the minus strand of JAKQFZ010000610.1, from coordinate 1,029 downwards.
CTGTCGAAGACTGCCGCGTCTTTCGGGACAAATCAACGATCACGTGGATCAATGTTGATGGTCTGCAAGATCTTGCTTTGCTGGAAACACTCGGAAAGTGCTATGGCCTTCATCCTCTGGCGCTTGAGGATATTCTGAACACAGATCAGAGACCGAAGACCGAGGACTACGGGGACTACCTCTATACGGTTCTTCGTATGTTCTATTACGGAACTGACGCCAAGGAGTTTGTCTCAGAGCAGATCAGCATTATCCTGGGCAAGAATTTCGTCATCACCTTCCAGGAACGCGCTGGAGACGTTCTCGACCCAGTTCGGGAGAGAATCCGAAACGGCAAGGGACGAGTCAGGACATCCGGAGCGGATTACCTTGCCTACGCGCTTATTGACGCCATTGTGGATGGCTATTTTGCGGTGCTGGAACAAATCGGAGAAAGCATTGAAGCTCTTGAGATGCAGTTGCTCGATGATCCAAGCCAGGATATTCTCAGGGAAATCCACCGACTCAAGAGAGAACTGCTTTTCTTCCGCAAGTCTGTCTGGCCTGTTCGCGAGCTGATCAGCAGTCTTCGGAGAGATATGCCCAACATGATTCAGAAGGAGACGGGTTATTATCTCAGAGATGTTCACGATCATTCCATTCAGGTCATTGACGTTGTGGAGACACTTCGGGAGATTCTCTCCGGAATGCTTGACATCTATCTCTCAACTGTCAGCAACCGCATGAATTCTGTCATGAAGGTCTTGACAATCATCGCGACGATCTTTATCCCGCTCACGTTTATCGCGGGTGTCTATGGGATGAACTTCAAGTACATGCCGGAACTGGACTGGCCTTGGAGTTATCCCTTGCTGTGGGGCGTGATGATCGCAATTCTCATCGGTATGGTGGTGTACTTCAAAAAGAAAGATTGGCTATGATTCGGAAATCGCGCATCTGGAGTATCCAGCCGCTGCCTGCATGAACCGGCTGACAGGGATTCTCCGCTTACGATCCTGATCCTTCAGACGTCGCAGCGTTCTCGACCCG
>JAKQFZ010000605.1 GCA_029558215.1 Candidatus Omnitrophota bacterium | reverse complement strand
GATTATCGGGATGGGCGCCTGTCTATTGATGTTGGTGTCCATAGGCATGGCGGAGATGATCCCAGGTTATCAGGGGGATCCCGCCCGCATTGCCGCGCAGGTGGTCACCGGTATCGGTTTTCTGGGCGCGGGAGCGATCATACGGCTTGGCTTTTCTGTCAAGGGGTTGACTACTGCCGCCAGCGTCTGGATGTGTGCGGGTGTTGGCCTGGCGGTTGGCTCGGGGAACTACTTTGAAGCCTGTGTTGCGTCGGGGCTCTTGTACTTTGTTCTGACTGCCGTCGAGCGATTTGAAGTTCGTCTGTTCTCGAAGCATCAGCTGTGCCGACTTCATATCACCGCGACAGGTGGAGCCGAAACGCTGAATGAAATCCTGACGGCACTTCAAGACCATGAGAATCCACCCGATTCCCTCAGCACCAGCCGAGATATCAAGAACAACAAAGTTTCGGTGATCCTCTATCTTCCCGTGCGGCCTGAAGGAACAATGTGTGATCTGGAAACACGACTATCGTCAATCGAAGGCGTCGAGACCATTTCCTGGAATCGCGAATAGGTCAGTATCACGGATTCCAGTCGTCCAGCTGTTCCCGCGTGATGAACGTGCCGGTTGGTTTTTCTTTTGACCAGTCCACCCAGCCCAGACGAATCGTGTTGCAGAAGCATGCAAGCAGGCTGAGGCTGCCTCGCTCTTTCAGCACCTCGATGCCTCCTGCGCCATTCCAGAACTCTCGGCGGTTCGAGAAATCGAAGGCGTCCATCCGATCGCTCTCAAAAACCCAATTCCGACTCGTCTCTCCCCGAATGCTGGCATTCACCAACAAATACCATTTACCGTTTCTTGTGAGGAGATTGCACGATTCGAGACTGCCCTGCGGATGTCCACCTTCCAGCCTTGGTTCGTAGCCTTCACTGGGGCCAACAAGGATCGGTCCGTGGTCTTCCCATCGGGTCAGATCTTCCGAACTCATCAAGGCGATACACGAAGCCCCTTGGCGTGTGTTAGCCGTATAGGCGATCCAAACCCTGCCTTCATGCTCAAAGATGTGAGGGTCGCGACAGCTGGAGATTCGATCCTCGTGCCAGAACGCCCAGTCTTTGCCTTTGCAGGGTGAGATGGGGTTTCGAGGGTCGCGTTCCCAGTTGAAAAGATCGTCGCTGAAGGCAAGACCGATATCCTGGGAGATATAACGGTTGATGCCCGTATAGGCCATCACATACCGACCCTTGTGGTACAGAAGGGACGGTGCCCAAACATGTGCTTCTTCCCATGTGTTCGGACGGATCAACATCACGGGATCATGCACTTCCCAGTCGAGGAAGTCAGCGGTCGAAGCATGACCCAGATAGATCTCATTGCCAGGATAGAAAGGCGTGCCTTCCTGAAGACGCCGTTCGATGTAGTAGAAATGGTACCGACCGTCCTTCTCCGCAACTCCAAAGTCAGCCACTCTACCGCTGACAGGGCGAAAGCCCTCCTTGATGGCATCGATCTTTGGGTGACGGTATTTCTGCATGCGCCAGGAAACCAAAGTCTCCTCGAACTCGATGATGGTCATTCTTTTGCGGCCTCCCGATCGAAGATTATGGGTGTCGAATCCTTCGGGTAGTGTAGCACATCGAACACGCTTCGAGGCAATCGCACGGAGAAGCGGCCTCCGATTTCGTTCAGGACGGTTCTGTGTAGTGAGGCATTCATGCCGCGGGCTTGAAGAAAGGAACGTGGGGTGACTCCCACGTTACGAATGGCAGAGCCGGCATTCGGGATTTCGTTTGACCCGAATCTCTCGGAACTGAGCGGTCAGTGCGTTGTAGGTCAGAATCCGATCTGTCAAAAGATCACCACAGCCGACCAAAAACTTGATCGCTTCCATGGCTTGAAGGGAACCGATGACTCCGGGAACCGGACCCATCGGCCCTTTGGGTGGATCATCCGGCGCGAAGTCTGGCTGCGTGTCAAAAAGGCACCGGTAACAGGCGGTCTTTCCAGGAACCACCGTCATCGTCTGACCCAAAAACCGGGCAATTCCTGCGTGTGAGTAAGATTTCCCGAGACGGTGACAAGCGTCCGCAATCAGAAACTTCGCCTCGAAGTTGTCAGTGGCATCCAGCACAAAATCCCATTCGCCAAGAAGACTCTCGGCATTTGTCGGCGTGAATCGTACCGGAAAAGCCTCGATCACAACATCGGGATTCAGCTCGAGCAGACGCTGTTTGGCTGAGTCAGTCTTCAGGCGTCCACAGTCCGGCGTCGAATGACAGATCTGTCGTTGCAGGTTGCTCAGTTCGACCTGGTCATCGTCTACAATGCCCAGCCGTCCCACACCCGCCGCGGCAAGATACAAACCGGCAACCGAACCCAACCCACCAACGCCAACCATCAGAACGCTTCCCTTGGAGAGTCTTTCCTGCCCCGACTGTCCGATCTCTGGCAACGCGGTCTGTCGGACATGACGCGTTTCGACTGTGTTGCTGCTTTTCATTTGACAACCTCAGGTCGCCGGATAGTATTCATAGACGCGCATGTGCTGTGAAGGCACATAGCAGGAGTATGATACAGAATGTTTTTGACAGTCAACGGAAGAAAACATGAGCATCAGGGCAACGGGACGCTGCTCTCGCTGCTTGGGGAGATCGGCGCGGAAGCCAAACGTGTTGCCGTTGTGCTGAACGATGAAGTGGTTCCAAGAACCTCATTCGAATGTACCGATCTCAAGCCGGATGACCGCGTTGAGATTCTCACTTTTGCGGGAGGCGGCTAGGATGTCGGCAAGTAAAGGACTTTCTCTGGGCACACATACTTTTGAATCCAGGCTGCTCTTGGGAACTGGGAAGTTTTCGTCTGTAGACATCATGATTCGCGCGGTCAAGGCGTCCGAGGCACAACTGGTTACTGTTGCCCTGCGGCGCTTTAACCCTCAGAACCTGGAAGACGATCTCTTCACGCCTCTTTCGCAGTTGGACAATGTGACACTCGTCCCCAACACTTCCGGTGCGCGTGACGCCAAAGAAGCCGTTCGGGTCGCGATGTTGGGGAGAGAACTCAGTGGCAGCCCATTTGTAAAACTGGAAATCCATCCGAACCCTCATCATCTGATGCCTGACCCGATTGAGACATACCAAGCGGCACAGATTCTTGTGAAAGAGGGGTTTCTTGTGCTTCCTTACATTTCCGCGGATCCCGTCCTGGCCAAGCGTCTGGAAGATGTTGGCTGTGCGGCGGTCATGCCTCTGGGTTCGGCCATCGGAAGTGGTCAGGGTCTGAAGACGTACGAGATGATCGCTTTGATCGCTCAAAACAGCATCGTTCCCGTCATTGTGGACGCGGGACTGAGAGCGCCTTCGGAAGCCGCCGCTGCGTTGGAGATGGGTTGTGACGCCGTTTTGGTCAACAGCGCTATCGCTGCGGCGGATGACCCCGAACAGATGGCAGCCGCATTTGCAGCTGCCGTTCGGGCGGGATACCAGGCACGGCACGCCGGTCTGATGAGTCGAAGCGATGCTGCTGTCGCGACCAGTCCTCTGACTTCCTTCCTGTCACAGGAACCTCAATGAACGATCTTCTTGCTGTGCTCGAATCCGTGGAAAGTCTCACCAGGCTTCAGTCTGAGGCGGATGAGCGAAGCGTTGAGGCAGCACTCCATTGCACGCACCCGGATCTTCGGGAACTGGCCATTCTTCTTTCACCCGCAGCGGGACAACATCTTGAGAAGATGGCACAACGAGCGCAGGCGCTCACACAGAAGCACTTTGGTAGAACGATATCACTCTATGTACCGTTGTACCTTTCCAATTACTGTTCGGGGGGATGCTCATACTGCGGATTTGCCTCCGATCGCGAAGTGCCTCGCTCCCGGCTGGAACGTCCGGAAATGATCGAAGAGATGCAGGCTCTCAAGGCGCAGGGGTTCGAAGACGTACTTTTGCTCACTGGAGAGTGCTGTCCGGAAGCGGACTTCGAATACCTGCTCGATGCAACGGCTCTGGCAGCGGAGCATTTCCATAACGTGTCCGTCGAGGCGTTTGCTATGACCCAGAGGGAATACGGCCGCCTGGGTGATGCCGGATGTACGGGCATCACGCTCTATCAGGAAACCTACGACACTAGGCTCTACGAGAAGCTGCACCGGTGGGGAGAGAAGAAGGATTTCCGCTACAGGTTGGAAGCGCCGACTCGTGCCTTGGAAGCGGGGCTGCGTTGGGCGGGTATCGGTGCGCTCCTCGGACTGTCGAATCCCGTTTCCGATTTGATTGCTCTCTTTGCCCATGCGCAATATCTGATGAAACGTTTCTGGCGCTCTGGGGTTCTCATCTCCTTTCCGCGCATCTGCGAGCAGCGTGGAGACTATATTCCCGAGTTTGCGGTGGACGAACAGTTGCTTGCTCAGGCGATTTTTGCCTTTCGGATCTGTCTTCCCGACGTTCCTCTGGTTCTCTCAACACGTGAAGGGCAACGGTTCAGGGATGGAATCGCCGGAGTGGGGATTTCTCGCATGAGCATTGCAAGCCGAACCACCGTTGGTGGCTACGCCCATTCGGCTGCTGATCCAAAGGATGGTCAGTTTCTGATCACCGACACACGCGACGTGGAGACTTTCTGCGCCGCACTTCAAGCGAAAAGACTCGAACCGGTCTTCAAGAACTGGGATCGGGTGTTTCAAAACCTATAGTGGCACATGGACGTGTCGGATGGGCTTCGCCCGATGCGTAAGGATGCTCCTCTATCTCTCCAGAAAACAGGGGAGGCCTGCCGCTGAGCATCAAAAGCCGTCACGCTGTGACAGATCCAAGGCAGCGTACCACTCATAGTGGTATTCGTTTTATTCGGTATTGCTGAGTTGTTGAGGTGGTCTATTCAACCATGTGTCCACTTCATCTTTGAATGCATAGACAAAGCCGCGTCCCTTTCTGCGAACGGGCAATTCAGACGATTTCTCCATTCTCTGGGCAGTCTTTCGGGAAATGCGAAGGTATCCGGCGATTTCTTCCCAACTGATCAACATCTCTCTCATGGTTCCACCTCCATTTGTTATATTCATTTTATTCGGTGGTAGTGTACAAATGTTCAGTTGATTTTGTCAAGATTATTTCCATCTTTCTTGACAGCATTGTTGGTCTTCGCCTACCTTTACGCATCAACTCGAGCAACGGACGGGCAATGAGTCCAGACGGTTGAAATGGTGAAAATGTAATGTCCATGGAATCCCTGGAACAGGATGCTGTCGCTTTCCTTCGGAGCAATGCCGAAGCGCAGAGCAGAATCGCCAATGAGTCAGTCGATCTGCTGCTGTCGGTCGCAGACACTCTGGTTGCGTGTATCCAAGCAGGCGGCAAGATTCTCATTTTTGGCAATGGTGGCAGTGCGGCGGATGCACAGCATTTTGCGGGCGAAATTGTGGGGAGATTTCTTCGAGAACGCGGTCCGTTGGCGGCGATTGCCCTGACGGCTGACACCTCGGTGCTGACCGCAATCGGGAACGACTATGGATTCGAGGAGATTTTTTCCAGGCAGGTTCAGGGTTTGGGCAAGCCGGGAGATGTTGCGTTTGGAATTTCAACCAGTGGGAATTCTTCAAACGTTCTGAAGGCTCTTCAGGTTGCCCGAGACGGCGGGATGAAGACGATCGCGTTGACGGGACCTCTTCCGAATCGGGCGGCGGAGACGGCCGATCAGGTCCTGTGCGTTGACAGCAAGCAGACACCGATTATCCAACAGATCCACATTACGTTCATCCATCTCCTGTGTCTGTTGGTCGAAAAAGCCATTTTTGGCGAGGAGTAATCATGAGAGTATTGGTGACAGGTGGTGCGGGCTTTATCGGCTCCTATCTGGTAGAAACATTGATGGCTCGCGGCGATGAGGTCTACATCCTCGACGACCTTTCCACCGGTCGTTTTTCGAACGTTGAGCGTTTTGAGAATGATCCGCGGTTTCACTGCGTTGTGGACGATGTCGCGCATGAACCCGTTGTGGATCAACTGGTGCAGAAGGTGGATGTGATCTACCACTTGGCGGCGGCGGTGGGAGTGCAGTTGATCGTGGATGAACCCGTTCGCACAATTGAGACCAACATCCGCGGCACGGAAGTCATTTTGAAACACGCCTGCCGATATCGGAAGCATGTTCTGATCACATCAACTTCCGAAGTCTACGGCAAGAGCACACAACCCAAATTCAAAGAAGACGATGATCGGATCATGGGTCCGACAACCAAATGCCGTTGGGCCTATGCAGCGTCGAAGGCCATTGATGAGTTTCTGGCGTTGGCGTATTGGTACGAAAAGCGTCTGCCCGTGGTGATTGTCCGACTTTTCAACACTGTCGGACCGAGACAGACCGGTCGCTATGGCATGGTCGTGCCGAGATTTGTCCGACAGGCGCTTCAGAACGAGCCGTTGACCATTTTCGGGGATGGCAAGCAGACGCGCTGCTTTACCTATGTCGGGGACGTCGTTCCCGCGTTGATCCAACTCTTGGAATGCAAACGTGCGCAAGGTGAGATTTTCAACATCGGCAGTGATGAGGAAGTCTCCATCGAAGAGATGGCTCGTCGGGTTATCAAGAAGACAGGCAGTGCCGGAGGCCTTCAGTACATTTCCTACGAGAAAGCCTATGGAGAGGGATTTGAAGACATGCAGCGGCGCGTTCCCGACACCAGCAAGGCGCGGGAGTTGATTGGATTTGCCCCGAAATTCAACCTCGATCAGATTCTGCAGGCCGTTGTGGACTATGAGCGAAAGGCACTTGGACTGGAGAAATGAACGAAAGACGAGACTCCGGACATTCAACCGATGCACCGACGTTTCTTCTGTCGGTTGTTATGCCCGTCTACAATGAGAAAGATACCATCCTGGAAATTATCAGCAAAGTTCAGGCGGTCAATGTGCCCAAGGAGATCGTCATTGTAGACGACTGTTCCAAGGACGGAACACGAGAAATACTTCAGGGACTGAGCGGTCAGGACAATGTTCGAATTCTCTACCATGAGGTGAACCAGGGCAAGGGCGCTGCGGTTTGGACTGGTATTCAGAACGCCCAAGGGGATATTGTTATCATCCAGGATGCGGATCTTGAATACAGCCCCGAAGAATACCCCAGACTTCTGAAACCGATTCTCAACGGACATGCAGACGTCGTTTACGGTTCCCGCTTTTTGGGCGATGAGAGACGTGTGCTGTACTATTGGCATACGGTGGGAAACAGAGGACTGACGTTTCTGTCCAATGTGTTCACCAATCTGAATCTGACTGACATGGAAACCTGCTACAAGGTCTTCCGGACTTCCGTTCTCCGGCAGCTGACTATCGAGTCAAAACGGTTCGGGATCGAGCCGGAAATCACCGCCAAGATTGCGAAGCTGCGGTGCCGAATCTATGAAGTCCCCATCACTTACCATGGACGCGATTACTCCCAAGGCAAGAAGATTACCTGGAAAGATGCGCTCGTTGCCGTCTGGTGCATCATCAAGTTCAACCTCTTACGCCGCAGGGTCAAGTAGAAGAGCGCAGGCCAGCTCATGATGGTGCGTGGGCTGTGCCCGCTCGTTCGAACGCTTGCTCAATAAAGGACACGCCCCTCTGGGACTCTGTGTCTCCGGGAGCATGGATGACAAGGGAACGTATTGTCTATGGTCCCGGACGAAGAATTGTGAGAACTGCGTCAACTATGGATTCGAGTTTCATCGGCTTGAGAATGCCGACAGACCGGTACATGACAGTCGTGTTGGCAGAGAATATCTTGCCTGGCCGTACGTAACTGGTTCGCATAAGACCTCCTGACACAAAGTCAGAATCAGCGATTTCAACAGCGTGGTGGTCAGAATAGGGATTGCTTGTGATCTGACAGAGAATCCAGTCATCCCGATCTACAGCGGCGAGCACGACAGCTGGACGGAGTTTGCTGCTGGAGAGATCTGAAAAGGGGAATCTGACAAGCACAACAGAGCCTACTGAAGGTGAGACCACGCTTCGTCCTCCTCAGTACGCTCCCAGTCCAATGCCAGTGACTCTTGGCTCAGCAAGGCTGATTCCGAGACAACGGGCTCGTCAATGATCGTTACAATGGCTCGACATGGGTATTTGATACGAATTGGTTCACGCAAGCGAACTTCTCCGTTGGTCTCAACTGTTGCCTCTATTGACCTCAACATCTCGTCACCTCAGAAATGGCATTGCTGCACACATTTTCAAGTGTCGTTCATCCTTCGTATAGTAGCCCGCCTGGTTTTCTTCTGCAACTGAATCAGAAATACCCAACAAGGGATGTTTCGGCAAATCTCGACGTGAAACCAATCTGATCGCATAGACTCTAGGAGCGCTGCCTATTCCACAGTCACCAGGATTTCATCGCCGAAAGAGTCTCCCGCGACAGCAGCAATTCTGTGTCTCCCTCGTTCAAGACGCCATCGAGCCTGGTAGGGAGGGCCACCTTTCGCGTACTGCACTCCGTTCACGTACCAAGTGACGTTCTCGGTTGGAGCCGACACTTCAGCCTGAAGTCCGATGGTGCGATGGTTGGCGTAGGTGCCCA
>JAKQFZ010000591.1 GCA_029558215.1 Candidatus Omnitrophota bacterium | reverse complement strand
TCTCGACGTTGGCCTGCTTGAAGTTCTGGAAAGCGTCCCAGACTTTTTCGAGCAACTCGAACTGAACGTCTCTGGACAGCCCTTCGGCTTCCTCGGAAACACTCCCAAGAAACTCTTGGCAGATTCGGTTTGCCTCTCGGTCGATGGTCAGCTTGATGGTCTCTTGGAGGTCTGCCATGCTTTGGGGGACGAACGCCTGCGACAACAAGTGGGAGTTGTCACGGTCGAACTTCTTGGTCATGGCATCGAGCTTCTGTTCGTAACTGGCGACGGTGGCTTTCTGAGAGTTCACCGCCGCATCACGTTCACGAATAGCAGTTGCGTATCCGTTCTGATATATTTGGAGATCCTTCTGAGCCTTGTTGAGTTTGCCACGGTTCGATCTGACCACATAAATCAGGTAAACACTGAGGCCCATAAAGGCTAGGCAAACAGAAATCTGTAGTATGGTCAGTAGCATCTTATTCTTCCTTGATCTGTTCCCTGAGCGAGACAATCCCTGTCTCAAGCATAATGATGGTATCCTCTTCCCGGATGGTGGTCAAGAGATTGAAGTCTTTTAAGACGTTAACCCCTTTGTTCTCGTCCTTGGCATAGATGAGAACACCAGCGAAAGTGGATCGGGCGAACAACTCTTTGATCAGATCCTCGGTGGGGACTAGCTGAAGTTGCTCCATGTTGTCGGCTCCTATGAAAACTCGACATCGAGGCTGATTTTGACCTCAAACTTTGGCACACGCAGGTGGTTGGCGATGTTGTGCTTCTTCGCTTCCGTCGCCGTCAAGAACCAGTCAACGTGGTGCTTCTCCTTGATCATTTTGCCCAAGTATTCGGCGTGATGGCCAAGGTGTTTTGAGGCCCGTTTGTACATCGTCTTGTTCAGGTCGTCGAGGTGGGCGGCGTCTGCCTTGATCTCTTCCACTTTGCCCACGGCGAACGAACCAACGTCATGAATCATCATTGTAGCGTAGGGGTGCATGAATCGGTAGCCTTCTGTACCGAAACAGAACAGAAGGGCTCCAGCCGACATAGCTTTCGATGTCAAAACTGTGGCCACGGGCACTTGTGCGGACTCTACTGCGGCGATGAAGCCGAGAAGCCC
>JAKQFZ010000552.1 GCA_029558215.1 Candidatus Omnitrophota bacterium | reverse complement strand
CGGTGGATGGTACGAATTACCAGTTTGATGTCGTGCCGGACAATGTTATTGACGAAAAAGACCTGGCGGAGTTGATCAGGCAGTGGCCTTCTCGTGGTGATGATCCTCCTGTGGTCTTGTCCTCTCCAGTCGAGGTCGCTCTGGTTGGGGCACCTTTCTCATATCAGATTGCAGTCAGTGATCCCCAGGGAACGGGCGCGATCTTTCGTCTCATTGAGGCACCCCAGGGTGTGACTCTGAACGCCGATACCGGATTGGTTGAGTGGACACCGAACGCAGAGCAGCGTGGTCGGCATCGGATTTCTGTTGGCATCACCAACGCAAGCGGCAGACAAACCACGCATTACTGGGACGTTACTGTGGGTGCTGCGACTGTGGAAGCATCGGGAGTCGTGAATCCGACACAGGGTGGAGTTGTGGTCGTGGACAACCCCGAGAGTCCGCTTCTGGGCGCTCGGATCGTCATTCCCGGAGGTTCGCAGTCTTCTCTATCCGGGGTTCAGACCGCCGATATAGAGATCAGATTCATTGATGACGAGGCACACTTTTTCCCCGATGCCAAGCCGGTGGAGATCATTGGGCTTCCTCAGATGGATGATGCGGTGGGCTTGGAGATTCCATACGATGCCTCCCTTTTGTCCGCAACGACGGTTTCCGAGCAGGACTTGGACATCTACCATTTCAACCCGGAGACGCAGGAGTGGGAGCCTCTGCAGAGAGGACAGATCGAAGGGGCTGGGATCAATATCGTGGCGAAACAGGCAGGGCTTTCGACGATCGCTGCAATCCTCATTCCTGGCTACTCTGGCGCAAAGACTGTTGTGGTTGCAACCAAGTACCTTGTTCGCCTTAACCTGCAACCTCGGAAGGTGACTCTGGTCAAGGGAACCGTAGATCAGTTTTGCAGTCCGTCAAGCAGGGCACGAAGGATTATCTTCATTCACGGCATTGCGTCTTTTCCCGGCGCTTTCATGCAGAGAGTGGACGGGAGAGACAACCCATACGATTTCTTGTCTTCCTCCAATGTGGTTCGGAATGAACTTTTCTCGAAATATGATTGCATCGCCACGTATCAATATCCAAGTGGAAGAAGGATAGACACAAACGCCGCGGTTCTTGTTGAGAAACTCAAGAAGGAGTACGAGGCAAGGCGTACTGCATCCGATCCGTCCATGAAGAACAACAGTACTTTTCAGATGGACATTGTTGCGCACAGCATGGGTGGCTTGGTGGCGCGTTGGGCAATCGAGCAAGAGGGACTCTCGCACAATGTCAGAAGTCTCGTGACGCTGGGGACTCCGCATCGAGGTTTTGATTGGCTCGACGGCCTGACACCCTTTCTGAACTTACTCCTGGATTATTGTGGCATCGATCTGTTCGGAATTGGACTAGTTGATCTCAAGGACTTACTGAGATTCAGCTTTCCCGGAGTGGGTCAGGCGGTGAAGGATCTTGATATTGGGGGAACAGTGTTCCTGGACACTTTGAACGAGCTGAACCCTCCCACAACGGTTAGTAGTGCGATTGTCAACTACTACGGTGTAGCGGGCAAGAAGGGAACAATCCCCTATGACCCCTACATCTCCATCAGTTCAGCCACATATCTGAATCTTCAACCGGGGCGTGAACGCATCTTTGGGGACAATGAATCACAGGGCAGCGACGGCAAGAACTATGAGCACGGGAAGTTGCATGAGCGAGCGGGGGATCCGGGGATATCTGCAGCAAATCGGACTGGGGATCAGGTTCTGGCGTGGCTGGCACAAGCAAGTCTGCCACCGCCCACGCCGGTCTCCGGTCGCTGGTTTGACGGTATCATCGGTACAATCGCCACGGGTGTTACCCGATCCGATGCGACTGGCGACGATGGCCACTACAGAAAAGGCAAGCCGCGGTCTTTTAGAGACAATGGCAACGGTACGGTGACCGACAACAACACCGGTTTGATCTGGGTGAAGGATCCCTCTGCGGCAGGTGTAGGTGGTACCTATACCTGGAGCGACGCGATCACGGCTTGTGAGAACCTTGTGTACGCTGGCTACTCCGACTGGCGGCTGCCGACAGTGCAGGAACTCTCGACGCTTGTGGATGCCGGACGCTTCAATCCTGCCATTGACCCTGTGTTCGTGTGCCGGGATTTCTGGTATTGTTCGTCCTCGGTCGACGCCAGCCACTCAGGCGGCGCGTGGGGCGTGGGCTTCGTCGATGGCGGCGTCGGTTGGGACGACGAGGACGACGGCGACTACGTGCGTCCCGTGCGCGGAGGCCCATGATTTTGATTATTTGGTGATTTGATCGAGGTAGCCTGGTTTCACCGAAACCAGGATCCTGGGTTGGGGACAACCCAGGCTAAGGACTCTGTCATGCTGAGCGAAGCGAAGCATCTCTCTTTTTGCCACGGGCCGGCCGTTGAAGCGAGATTCTTCGCCTGCGGCTCAGAATGACAGTTCCGCACCGTTCAGGATGACAAACGTAATGTCATTCTGAATGAAACGAGGCTTTGCAAGTGAAGTGAAGAATCTCTCCGTGGCGCTGAGGGGAAGGAAGCGAGATTCTTCGCCTGCGGCTCAGAATGACAGTTCCGCACCG
>JAKQFZ010000547.1 GCA_029558215.1 Candidatus Omnitrophota bacterium | reverse complement strand
GTGCAGAAAAGCGTCACCAGAAAAAGGATCCATGCCAGAGAACACGCATAGCCCATCTGAAAATCCAGAAAAGCCCTGTTGAACAGAAGCAGTCCATAGAACAACGTGGAATCAGCAGGGCCACCCTGAGTCATCACAAATGCCTGCGTGAAGTACTGAAAGTATCCGATGATCCCCATGATGAGATTGAAGAGGATGACCGGACTGATCGCAGGAACCGTGACATGAACAAACTTCTGAAGCCAACGGGCGCCATCCACTTCCGCCGCTTCATACAAATGCTGTGGAACGTTCTGAAGCGCAGCCAGAAGGATCAGCACGCCACCACCAGTCTGCCAAAGTCCCATGATAATGAAAGCAGGTTTGGCGAGATTGGGGTCTTGGAGCCACCCCAGCGCATCAATTCCCACCTTGCCCACAAGCACATTCAGCAAACCATATTCCGCATTGAACAACCACTTCCAGAGAATGGAGACCGCCACCGCTGGAACAATCGCTGGCAGGTAGAAAAGCGTGCGATAGACGGGCATTGCCCGAATCTTCATGTTCAACATGAGCGCCAGTATCAGACTGGAGAGAAGGCTGATCGGAAGGCCGAAAGCCACCATGAAAAGGGTATTCCCCAACGCCCTCCAAAACAACGGATCATCCCAGAGTCCATGATAGTTGCCAAGCCCAACCCAAACAGGTTTCGACAGTCCATCATAGAGACAGAAGCTGTAGTACAGCGAAGCCCCAATGGGATAGAGCACAAAGACCAGAAACCCAAGCAGCCATGGTGACGCAAAGAAAAGCCCGTTGCGCAGATCACGCCTCTGTTTCGGAGACTTAAGAACCCAGACCAGGCCACTGTATCCCAACAAAAACCTCCAGAGTGCCTTCCTCTGACAGTCTCAATCCTCTATGGCGATGAAAGACTCACTATGAGCTGGTTGATTCGATGCGCGTATGATTCCACCTGCTGGGGCGACATTTTTCCAAGTGCCGACTCCGTCCTGACATGCGTGAGCAAGGCCAGTGCCTCATCCTTGATGGGCTGAAGTGCGTTCGTTGCTTCAGCCAAAGTCGAGACAAGCAGGTTCAGGCGCTCATAGTCCAGAACACCCCGATGAAACGCAAACCATCTTCTGGACGGTATGGTCTGTGTCTTACCTGGATAGATCAGCGAAGGGTCATAGGCCGCTTGGCTCAGATACCGATGCCATGGATCTCCATAGTGCTGAGTCGCCGTCCAGTAGCCAAGTCCCTGCAAGTCATGCCCAAAAGCAGTCCAGTGTCTCATGCGATACTCCAGGGGCGCTCGCGCCTTCTCGTTGGCACCTTCGGAGTACCAGTACGCCCAGACCGGTTTGCCAGTGGCTCGAACCCAGTTGTAAAACTCCGCATACTCGGGCAGACCAAGCGTCTTCATATGAGGACACCAGATGTCCACATAGGGATCAACAGCCTGAAACTCCGAAGCGTCCTTGGTGGAAGCGTCTGCGATCAACTTGACGTTTGGATCTATTTCACGCCAGAGCCTCGCAATCTCGATATAGCGCTGGTCACAGGATTCATCAACCGGATTGACAACGACATCCGTCGGCTCGATCTTGAGCGACTTCAGCTCTTTGAGCGTCTGTTTCATGATCTCCTTGAATGCCTGTTGCCAGAGAATGTT
>JAKQFZ010000544.1 GCA_029558215.1 Candidatus Omnitrophota bacterium | reverse complement strand
AGTGTGGAACGGCCGAAGTCCTATCCGAAAAGGATTGCCCCGACACAGTTGATCTCCAAGTTGAAGTACCAGAGCGAAACATCCGGCTCGGGAGCGAAGAAAAACTCCACACAGCTGTCCCGGGAAACCGGATCATTGGGTTGGGTGAATTGGGCGTAGATGTGTTTGTCCTCGCATCGAAAACGCACATGCAGGAACTTCTCCGAGATCGCTGCCTGCGCCCAGGTTCGTTGCTTGTCTCCCTTTTCGTACCAGGGGAAACAGGCGATCTCGATTTCAGGGATTGTGTCCCAAGCCACAGGGGATTCGCAGTCTTGCAGCCATGTGAGAGGATATGATTTCATCACAGCGCCTCCGCAGTTTTCTGACTGGGTGGACAACCCAGAACGATCCCGCGAAGGGATCGAAAATCATCAATGAGCCAGTCGGGTTCAAGCGCCTGCAGTTGTTCCCTTGAACGCGCTCCATAGGTCAACAGGCATACACGTACACCGGCATTTTTTGCCGTATTCAGATCGGTTTCTGCATCACCGACCATGAGTGTCTGCTGCGGTGTGACTTTCCACGTTTGCATCAGATATTTCAGTGCCGTCGGATCCGGCTTGGTGGGAAATCGAGACGACTCGCCGATCACGGGATCGATCCAACGAGCCAACCCCAGTCTATTGACGGTCAGATCTGTGACGGCATGCATTTTGTTGCTCAGAATGGCCTGCTTGAGTCCTTCACGATGAAAGGCCTCCAGTACCTCCTCAACACCAAGGTAAGGCTTTGAATGCACAATCGGATACTTGTCGTAGTACTCTTTGGTTGCCTGAATTGCCTTCTCGATTTCCTCATCGGTCGGTTTGGGGCCGAGGAGATTCCCGTTTTCATCGAGACCACCCGCCAAAGCGCATCCATAGAGATGCTTTACTCCGTAACCGACAAGACGCTTCCATGTCTCCAGACTCAATGGTTTTCTACCACAGGTCACCAAGGCATGGTTGGCAGCCTCAGAAATGTCCTGAAATGTGTCTACCAGAGTCCCATCCAGATCGTAGACGATCGCCCTGAAATCACTCACAGACTTTCTCTTTCCTTTCCACAAACAGATCGAGGAAGCAAAGCACCTTGTTACAGCCTTGTCAAGTCCCCACAACTAACCCCAACATTTGTGGTTACACCCCAACTTGTGGCTTTCCGCTTTCCACCAAATCTGTTCTTCATGAATGGGACGGCAGTATCGTCAAGACAGGCCTGAGAGCCTAAGCCTATTGATAACAATATATTGTAGAGATCGTCAGATCTTCATTTTGTGCTTTTTTCCTTCTGATCACGACCCAATCCCAGTTCTTTCACTTTGGCACGATGTATGCTTATTACTGAATTGACATGAGCGTATAAGAGGAAAGAGACCATGAAGATACTAGTAGTTGAAGATGATGACACGTTCCGAGAACTGCTCGCTGAGTTCCTTGAACGATACGGCCATGAGGTCTCTGCCGTCGGCAAAGCCTCTCAGGCCCAGACTCTGATTGACATCACACAAGGAGATTTTGACATTCTGATTTCGGACATCTTTTTGCCGGGCAGCACCGGGTTCAACGTCCTGAGGTACGTCAAAGACAACTTTGCACACATCACCACATTGGTCATGACGGGTTTTCCGAACATCGTCAACTCGACACAGGCCATTGAACTGGGTGCATACTCATTCATCCCCAAGCCGCTGAAACTGGTGGATATGATTTCCCTGTTGCGGCGTATCGAGAAGATGAGAGAGCGTGAGGGGACGCTCACGGGAGTGAAGACTTAGGATGGTTATTCTGCCAGGTGGGACTTTTCCCCTGGCGTGGGCAAAGCAGGTGCCGAGAGAGTGCACCCCCACAGAGCTCGGGTTTCATCCCGGGAGAAAGGAGTGACTGATTCAGAAGTGCTCCAAGCGCACCAGGGTGGCGCAACGCCCTGAGTCCATACAAAGAGGAGACGGCGGATGGTCGGGAAGATGATGCTGGACTGATTTCAATTGATTAACAAAAACAAATCATCAGCATCAGGAGGAATAGAGCGATTAAGGCCCGTACGCAGCCGAAGCGACCGATAGATGCCTCCCAAATTCCTCTGCCCCGAATGCAGTCGCAGGTTGCAGGGTCCCAAACGCAGTGGGTAGTAAGGCAACGGCATCGTTAGACCGACCACTCCGCCGCACTCCGAAAAGAAGAAGATCAACCCCGAAGGTTTCAGTGAACCTTGGGGGGTTTTCATTGAGTGGGAAATGGGGAGTGAATCAGATCGTGATCTGTCCAGGGACAGCATGTTCAAGAAGGGTATTGGCTCAGTTATGCAGGTGATAAAGGCAAGGTATGCTCCTAGTGACACAGAGTCCGAGGGACGTGTCATTTACCGAGCAAGCATCCGAGAGAGTGGGCATAGCCCACGCGCCCGCAGGTGCTAACCTGCTCGGAAGCAAAGCGGAGTCTTCGGAGCAACGCTACCGAAGCCCGCTGTCTTGCTGTTCTCGCTTCGGCAGCGTCGCAGAGCCTCTGCAACCGAAGCATACCTCCACCCCCTCCTTAACTGAGCCAGTACCAAGAAGGTTCTGTTTCGATAGCACTGTTGGTCTCCTCGTACTATCATCCTTGATGTGATATGCCAATAAGTGTGATGCCATTCAAGGAGCGATGAAATGACTCACAAGGAATTCGATGAGAAGTCGAGACGAGTTCGCAGTCTGATGGAACGTGAAGGCTTGGGAGCGGTCTTGTTTACCACACAGGCCGGTTTCTCGTGGATTACCTGTGGCGGACGCAATCACGTCAGTCTTGCTTCAACCAAGGGATGCACCAAGGTCTTGATGACCCGGGACAAGACGTATGTGCTCTGCAGTTTGATTGAGTTGTATCGAATGCGTGATGAGGAAGTGAGTCATCTCCCCGTCGAGTTTGTCGGATTCGATTGGTTCGAGCCGGAGAAGGAAGACGAGGCGATCAAACAGATCGTCGGGGACACAGCCGTTGGTGCAGATGACGCGCACCCGCTGGCGAAAAACATTGCCAAACAACTGAGCCTGCTTCGCTACTCTCTGACCGAGGAAGAGGTCGAACGGTATAGATATCTGGGTATGCAGGCCGAGGAGGCGATCCGTACCACGGCATTGAGCCTTCGGCAGGGTCAGACGGAAAACGAGATCGCCGGCTGTCTTTCTCGTGAGGCTTACGCCCGACATCTCATTCCAACGCTCGCTCTGATTGCGGTGGATGACAGGATCGCAAAGTATCGCCATCCGATTCCCACCGACAGGAAACTGCAAAAGACCGCGCTTTTGGTGCTGTGTGCCAAGTACGGAGGTCTTATCGCATCCGTGTCTCGAATGGTCAGCCTCGGCAAGATAGATGAGGATCTTGCCAAACGCCACGAAGCGGTGACCTTTGTGGATTCGGTCTTCATCCATGAGACAAAGATCGGCGTTCCATACTCCGCCATTTTCGAAAAGGGCGTGGAGGCCTACAAAGCCGTCGGTTTTCCTGACGAATGGAAACTCCACCATCAGGGGGGCGCAACGGGGTATGAGGGACGTGATTTCAAAGGGAGTTTCACATCCCATCAGACCGTTCAACCCAATCAGGCTGTCGCATGGAATCCGAGCATCACAGGAACCAAGAGTGAAGATACGTTCCTCTGCACCGAGTCGGGGAATGTTCTGGTCACTCAGGCGAAGAACTGGCCGATGGTGTCTGTTTCAGGCTTCGAATTCGAGCGCCCAGGGATTCTGTGCCTCTGAACCACAGGAGGTTGACTACGCTGACATGACAATAGTAGCACTGGATTCGATCTCACTTCGTCGCGATCAACGGACTATTCTGGACAACGTCTCATGGTCTATCGAGAAGGGACAGCACTGGGCTGTTCTTGGGGCAAATGGTTCGGGAAAGACATCTCTTCTGAAGGTGACCATTGGCGATGAATGGCCGACAGAGGGAACCGTCGAGGTTCTTGGAGAGCGTTTTGGAGCGTGCAGTCTTCATGATCTTCGCAAGAAAGTCGGTTGGGTGAGTTCGGCTTTGGAACACAAGATCCACGGCTGGGACACGGCCTTGGATATCACGCTGTCCGGATTTGAAGCCTCACTGGGGCTCTATCGGGAGTTCACAGATGAAGAACTTGGCCTGGCAATGCATTCGCTGTCGCTTGTTCGTGCGGCAGACTATGCGGACGCCGAGTACGGAAAACTCTCTCAAGGTGAGCAGCAAAGGGTTCTCATCGCCCGAGCGCTGGTCAACCGTCCTGCGCTGATGATTCTGGACGAACCCTGCGCTGGACTGGATCCTGTCGCCCGGGCTGTATTCCTTGGAGATCTCCAGAAACTGGCGGGACGAGCGGATTCTTCCGCCATGGTTCTTGTCACGCATCATATCGAGGAAATAGACGACTGGATCACTCATGTCCTGCTATTGAAAGCAGGCCGAGCTATTGCCTCGGCTCCGAAAAAGGACATTCTGGGATCGGCAGAACTCCTAAGCGATGTCTTTGGAGCGAAATGCACCGTCACCCGCGCTGACGGCAGATATTTTCTCCACGTCCAAAATACCCATTGACACACCAGCGGGTGTTCTCCCAAGGGGGAGCGGGCATCCTGCCCGCTATTCTTGTCTTTTTCGCCCGCGGCTACAATCTACAGTTGGAGTCTTTCCCATGATAGGGCACAGAATTCCCTTGACTCTGCTTCGGGAAAGAGCGCACAATCAAAATGGTGATGTGGGTCTCTGCAAAAGACAAGGTGTAAAGTCGCGTCTTGGAGCGAGTAAGGATGAACACAATGGTAACATTGGTCTTTGCGGAGACTGCACCGGATGGTACGGAGACCGTTAGGGATACGACAATCGCGCGGTTCTGGAATTGCAGGGGCAGAAAGATGACAAGACGACGATGATCTATACTCGTGTCCTCAACCGGGCTCTGTCGGGTGTCCGCAGCCCTATGGACGGACTATAGAGAGAAGATTCTTATGCGGACAGAAAAGGAAAAATCCGCATCTTATTCGGGTTAATCTGATTATTGTACGATAAGGAGAAAACGTGAATCTGAAAGACATGTCGGGAAGGCTGGAAGACAAACTTGGCGACCTTTTCGAAGAAATTCGTTCCGGCATCTCAGCACGTGAGGACTCCCGCGCATTTGGGGCGATGATCGAGAAAAGGATTACGGACAGCTGGGATAGCATCTGTAAGGAACTCGGATACACCGCAATTGCGCGACCCGGCAGACGTACGATCTTCGATTTCGCCTTTCAGGAGGAAGACAGTCTTGTCGGCATCGACGTCAAGACCAAGGACCTCGACTCTACAAAATATTCCGACGGCGGCATCTGCGCTGTCGGAAATCTGTTGAAGTTCTTAGCGAATGACAAAGGCGTCTTCTTGCTTGCCGAATTCGGCCACAACAAGTCATCCGAGCAAAGCGATAAGCGCGACATAGAGTATATTCGCGTAGCGCCGTTCATAATGCTGCCACAGAATGCCTATCGCATCGAAAATCTGGGCACCGGTCAACTCCGCCTTAATTACACGATAAACCAAGTGTGGGACGAAATCGCGTGGGATCGAGACATTAAGGAATTCTACGACCTGTTTGTTGACCTC
>JAKQFZ010000512.1 GCA_029558215.1 Candidatus Omnitrophota bacterium | reverse complement strand
GGGGACGATCTGGCAAAGGCTGTCATTGCAAGAGCAGCTCGTTATCTGGCGGCAGGGATTGCAGCGGTGGTCTGTGTTCTGGATCCGGAAATGGTGGTTATAGGTGGCGGTGGAGCCAACATGGGGGACGTGCTTCTGGATCCTGTTCGTGAAGAAGTTAAGCGCAGAGTCTACTTTTCTGACGCGGTGGACATCCCAATCGTCTGTGCTCAGTTGGGAGAGGACGCAGGTTTTGTTGGAGCAGCAGGTTTGCTGTTCTAGTCAGTCGCAATGGAGAGAATTCCATGGAAGTCATCCAGGCGCAGACGGCGGGTTTTTGTATGGGGGTTCGCCGTGCCGTGGATATGGTGCTGGAAGTCTCCAAGAGACCAACCGGCCGCATCGTGACCTACGGCCCACTGATCCACAATCCTCAGGTCTTGGAACTGCTCAAGATCAAGGGCGTAGAGGCCATCTCCAATCCATCCGATTCTGCTGGGGCAACCGTTGTGGTACGCGCTCATGGCATATCACCACAGGTTCGCACCACATTGCAGGCATCCAGCGCATCGGTTTGTGATGCGACCTGTCCTCATGTACTGAGAGCGCAGCACGTCATTCAGAAACACGCTTCCAAGGGATTCTTCGCGGTTATCGTCGGAGATGAGGGTCATGCAGAAGTTGAGGGTCTGCTCGGCTGCGCTGGTGTCAACGGTGCCGTGGTAGGAAGTGCTTCGGAGGTCGAGACACTTCCCAAAGATCTGGATGCTGTTTGTGTCGTTGCACAAACGACGCAGAACCAGGAAACTTTCGACTCGGTCTGCCAGGCTTTGCGGGAGCGCTATTCACAAGTCAAGATATTCAATACCATCTGCAGCGCCACGCATGACCGTCAGGAAGAGGTGCGCTCCATCTCCAAGCAGGTGGATGCCATGGTCATCGTCGGTGGACGCAACAGTGCCAATACCCTGCGCCTGGCGGAGATAGCCCAGGCAAACGGGGTGCAGACTTTTCTCGTCGAAAGTGAGGAAGAACTGGATCTTGAGACCCTTTCAAAGTTCAAGAAGGTCGGCATCACAGCGGGCGCTTCCACCCCGTACTGGATGATCGACCGGGTGGTCGAAACGGTCAAAGCGCTTCCCATGGAGAAACGGGGAAGAGCGTTCCTGGCAGCACGAGAACTGCTGTTGATACTCCTTAAGGGAAACCTGATGACTGCCTTGGGAGCAGCTTCGGTTTCCTACACCATCGCTGCGCTGTTGTTTGAGAAGTTCGATACCATCTTCTGCACGATCGCTGCCACATACGTTCTCTCCATGCACATCTTCAACAGCTACGCCGACCGCCATTCAGCAATGTTCAATGAGCCCTTCATGGCTCGATTCTACAGCCGCTATGGCTTTGGGCTTCAGTCTCTTGGTGTCATCGCCGCGGCGATTTCGCTCACACTGGCTGGTTTTCAAGGTGAGCTGACCTT
>JAKQFZ010000507.1 GCA_029558215.1 Candidatus Omnitrophota bacterium | reverse complement strand
CAAAACAAAGTCATATGAAAACTGACCGGTTTTGTCGTTTTCTTTTAGCCACACCAAAAGATCAATCAGAGCAAGCTCTTGATCGACTGTATAGGTCTGGTACCAGCCACGCTTAATGTTGTGATCTCCTTCGGAGAATCGTACATCATCTTCAGTGAAGAACTCTGATTCTTTTTTATGGAACCAGGCTTTGTAGCGCTTCACTCCGTTGACGGTCACTTCCTCACAAAGACCCGCGGCTGAAATTTCGATGCCCACAAGCTCGTCACTCACGGAACCAACAAGGCCCGGCCATGAAGAATCACCAGCATGGTAGCCCCAGGAGTCAAGTGGATGCGCTTGGTGGATGACCCCTTCAGAGTCAATCAGCATGAACGCATAGCCCTGCTCTCTTCCCCAGTCCATAGAATCAAGGCCTGGTCTGCGTCCGGCTGTGAAGTGGACTATGGCACCTTTCGGATAACCTTTGGCATATTTGCCTTTGGTCACCATTTTTTGTGATGCGATTTTAGCGTGCGGATACCACAAAAAGCCCTGACCTTTTTCCCAGGGATCCGGTCTTTCTGGTAAATTCTCTGTTCCCATGAAACCTCCTTAGTCTCTTGTTTTCTTACCCAGGTAGACGTCTGATGCGAGCTTTGAGTACAAGAGGCTGTGCAAGAAGTCATCCGGGTCTGACGGTCTGTGATCGTACTTCATCTGGCGCTGGTACTCAACGTACTCAACGAAAACAGCAAGAAGGTCCTTCGCAAAAGGCTGAAGCTCATGCCATGTCGAGAACTCAACGTACTGGTTTTTAAGCGCATGGAACAGTTCGGAGATGAAGAGATTTCTCAGGATCAGGTACTTGTATCCGAGCGGATCCCACTTCATTCTTTCTTTTTGCTTTGGAAGGTACTGGAACTGGACAACCTTTTGGGCCCCAAGGATACGAACCAAGTGATTGTTCACGCCCCATCCATGTCCCCAGTCAACGCCGACAAGTTTTACTTCCCAGGCCGAACAGATGCGAGCAATGTCTCGCACCACAAAGTCAGGGTCCGTGTACTGGCCGGTGTACTTTTTGATGAAGACCACACGGAAGTTTCTTTGGTTCGTATAGTACCCGATCGTTAAGACCGTGTACGACGCGTTTCGAATCTTCCCTGTCGGTGACTTCTCAGAACCGTCATTCCCTTCACCCCAGTCAACGCCGGCCGTGAGATTGAGACGTCTCATCTGCAGGGCTTGCTCTTGAGTGAATGGATCCGGAGTCATCCGGAACTTCCCTGAGCAACACTGAACCAGCTCATCTTGGGTGATAGGCTTTGAGGCGTTGTCGTAGCTGATTCCGAGAACCTCATTGTAAAATTGACCGAACGGGTAGTTGTCGCGCTTCCAGAGAAGCTTCATCCATTGATCTTTGGTGGTGATGATCCACGGAACCATCAGCTGAGGGATTCGGTAGCCTTGGATGAACTTACCCTTTTGGAAGCTTGTCCATCTTCCCTTGGTGACATCCAGGGGTTTCATGCACTTGTTGCAGACGGGCCCCGGGCGGAGCTGGTCTTTTATGTAAAGCTCAGAGGCTGCGATGTTTCGCTCATCCAGGAAGTTCCAGTGAACAGGATAATGGTTAAAGCAAGGGACCATCCATTCGTTCT
>JAKQFZ010000481.1 GCA_029558215.1 Candidatus Omnitrophota bacterium | reverse complement strand
CTTGGACGATCAGAAGAAATCCAATGGACGATCGAACAGTTGAAGACCGGCATCACCGCCAAGGAGAATGAGCTCAAGACACTTTCGGATATGCTTCAGATTGCTGCGGGCGCACAGGGAGAGGAATCTGTCGAAGTCCTTGAAAAGCGTCTCAAGAGACTCCACGCCCTCGAAAAGGAGTTTGGCAAACTTCCGGAGTTAAAAGACCTGCAATGGAAAACGCGCACAAAACTCAAGCAGGCACGAAAGGTCGAAGACAGGCTGCCGTGGAAGGAGCGCAACCGCCTTCGCAGACTCCGACAAGAACAGAAGACACTCGTGGTCAGTCTCGATATCACTTCAGGATCAAAGAAGGTCGGGCTGTTCCATCGCTCGTCCTACGAAGACTGGCGAGACATCTATATCCAGCGCGAGTATTCCGGCTTGGCACGTTCATTGACACAGCGTGTTTCAGAATTTGCACCCGAGATGGGCTGGGATCCCACCGAGGTTTTCGCCGATACGATAAATGCCACAAGGGGACAGAGTGGCGACTCCTTCTTTCAGGAAGCATTCGCCCTGAGTTGCGACGTCATTGGTGCGGGTATTCCAACGATCACTCTTGCGACCTGCAACGATTCCCGCAGTCTCATTGACACTCCATTCGATACGCCCAACAGAGTGGACTATGGCAATCTCAGACACCAGTTGGAGTTTCTCAAAAAACTCCTTCATTCACTGGTGAATGATCCCGGCCTGGACATTGGGCTGCAGTATGACAAACGCATCCGTCTGCCCATTTCAGGACGCGCGGTGACCTTTGATCCGCAACAAAGTCTGATGCCCGATACCCCCTTTCCAAGCGCTCTTGCCGTGGTAAGACCCATCTGCTTTGAACGACGCATGGGTTCAGGCATTCCAGGTTTTCCAAAACCTCTCATCGGCGTTCACACCGAATTCTACTCACTGGCGGGCGCGGACGGCCGATTTTCTCTGGAGCAATTCGCCTGGCCTCACCTGATGAATCTCCGCGTCTACGGTTTGGATGATGACGGCTCGATCAACTACGCCAATGATTTTGGTGAAAACGGAAACCGACGCTACAATTTCGCAGAGATCTGGGCTGCGGCAAAACAGGGCACTACGGTGACCTGTGTGCTTTTTCCCTGCTCCTCGCTGTCGTTTACAGGGATGGTAGATCCTCGATATATGCGCGAGCTGCACGAAGTTCAGATTTTCGACTCCATCACCCAGGCTGAACCTCTTTTCTACGGATTCGCTCAACCCATGTCGTTTTGCTATGGAGACTCATACACGGAACCTTGTCTCGTAACGTTCACCAAACCAGGCACCAGAGTTCAACTCTCCATGAGCCTGGGCGCGTTTGGAAGGAAACTGCTCCTGTTGAACTCCAGTGAAGAGGCTCCAGAAGGCAGAGGCATCGAAGCGACAGACAGTCGCATTTATCCTTTCGCATCCTATACGGTTGCCCGAGACTTATGGCTCCTGAACGAAAGCCGCCGAAAAGTCCTTGCTGAACATGCCATCTCCAACGAGACCATCGAGCATTTTCACCAGATGGCAGCCCAGCAACTTGAGCAGGCTGGCGTCTCCCTGAAGTCGAAAAACTGGGTGGATTTCCTGGCGGCCAGCGAGCGCTCATGGGCATATTCATCGCGTATCTACGCCAACCTCTTGCAGACATCCAATGACACGGTCAAGTGTGTGATCTTCTACCTGGCTTTAGTTGTGCCGTTTGCCTATTTCATGGAGAGGCTGCTTTTCGCCTTTGCCGATCTGAGAAAGTCCATCGCCGCCTCAACACTCATCTTCATCTTCGTTCTCCTGATACTGATGCAGGTGCATCCCGCGTTCGAGATAAGCATGACGCCGTTTCTGATCTTCCTTGCCTTCACGATTCTGGTTCTCGGAGTCCTGGTAGGCGGAATCGTCATGAGGAAACTGGGACAGGAACTCGAGCGAATCCGCGGAGGACTCATCGGACTCCAACGAGCCGATGTGAATCGTTTTGCGGCGACATTCGCCGCATTCAACCTCGGAGTGTCCCACATGCGACGCCGAAAGGTACGCACCGGCCTGACCTGTGGAGTTCTGGTGCTTTTGACATTCACCGTTTTGTCGTTCACATCCATTCGCAACTATGTCCGCTTCAACCGGTATGCCCTTCCCTGGAACGCTTCCTATGAAGGACTTCTTTTCAGAAATCTGGACTGGACGCCGCTCGAAGTCACCCAATTGGAAGCATTGCAAAAGGATCTGGACGCACAGTTCATCGTTGCACCGCGTGCATGGCATGTTTCCCGATGGCCTGACGATTTCCTGCAG
>JAKQFZ010000474.1 GCA_029558215.1 Candidatus Omnitrophota bacterium | reverse complement strand
TCTCGCCGACGATCCGGATTTACCTGTGTGTTCGCCCGGCGGACTTTCGGTGCGGGATGGACCGTCTGGCGCGGCTGGCGATCGAGCGCGCCGGCGAGGATCCGCTCAACGGGCATCTGTTCGTCTTTCGCAATCGGTGCGGAGACCGTCTGAAGGTTCTCTACTGGGACCGCAACGGCTACGGCAAACCAGACCCCCAAGCATGGCTTTCCAAGCCTTTCTGACCCTAGCGTCTTCTTTGACTTGATTTCAGAAGGACGGACACCGCACAAGAGATGGGTGCGTCTGCTAAGTGGACGTAATTGTACAGCCTGTTACCTGCATAAGGAGCCATTACTGGAATGAAATCTGAGGAACGACTTGCCGAAAAGAGCTCTTTCGCAGCCGCTTTGACGGGCTTTGTCAAGAGCCTGTCTGGATTCGTCTCCGCAGAGGATGGGCAATGGACTGTCAAAGGGTTCATCGACATCTTCAAGAACGTATACACAATCAGCGTGGACACTAAGATCATATCGAAGATAATGGAGATTCATCTTTTCCCCCGGATTCTTCAGTTCGCGGAGCAGACTGGCTTCTCCATAGTCTTGGCTGAGAGTCAAAACTGGTACCCCGATCTCAGCTTTGTGAAGAAGGACAACCCAGCGGTCAAATTCGCCGTGGATCTCAAGACTACTTATCGTGACCCGGGCTTTCCCGGACACGTGAATGGGTTCACTCTTGGTAGCCATGGTGCCTACTTTAGAGAACGAACATGCAGCAAAAACATACAGTTTCCCTACTCAGAATACATTGGGCACTTCTGTCTTGGTATTATTTACACGCGAGCAGAGGCAAGAGATGTGGACGAGAGTCAGGTCATCCACGTAAAAGAACTGGAAGAAGGGTATCAAGCGAAGACGCCCAAGCATTCCTACAAGGTCACCACGGTGACAGACCTTCGATCAATCACGTCGGTAGTCAAGGACTTTCAGTTCTTTGTGCGGGAGAAGTGGCAGATCGCTAGCGATCGACAAGGCTCAGGGAAC
>JAKQFZ010000436.1 GCA_029558215.1 Candidatus Omnitrophota bacterium | reverse complement strand
TCTCGCCTTTCCGGACGTCAAGTTTCCGGGAGTCGTCGATCTGATCGCGAGCGAGTTGGATCCCCAGACGAGAACAATTCCAGTCCGAGTCAGGGTGGAAAACCAGGATGGCAAACTGCGACCAGGCATGTTCGCAACTGTCACCATTCCGGTCAAGACACAGCAGACAGCGTTGTGCATCCCAAAGGATGCCGTGGTCTCAGACGAAGGGGTTGATTTCATTTTCAAGCACTGGAAGGAAGACTATTGGGTTCGTCAGGATGTGAAGCTGGGGAGATCCTTTGGGGAAACCATCGAAGTGCTTGGAGGTCTGGAGAGTGGCGATTGGATTGTCGTTTCGGGAGCTTTTCTCCTGAAGAGTGATCTTCTGAGGGAAAAGATGGGCGCAGGCTGTGCAGACTAAACGGAGGGATTCATCCGATGTGGGACTCTTTTGCAGACAGACTGTTTGAAAGGCCATTGTTGATCGTTCTCTTTGCGGCGATCCTGCTGGTTGCAGGTTTGTACGCCTGGAAGAACATCCCCATTGATGCTTTCCCAGACGTAACAAACGTCCAGGTCATGATTCTGACTCAGACCCCAGGCTTGACACCCGACGAGGTGGAACGGCTCATCACCAACCCCATCGAGGTTCAGATGGGAGGGCTTCCAGGAGTAGATTCCGTTCGTTCCTTGTCGCGCAGTGGACTCTCCCAGATCGTCGTCATCTTTACGGATGACACAGACATATACTTCGCGCGCCAATTGGTGCTGGAGAGGTTGGTTTCAGCTCGCGAATCGCTCCCGGAAGGAGCCGATCCCGAACTGGGACCGATATCAACTGGACTCGGCGAGATATATCAATATGTCGTCGAAGCCGGATACTACTGTTTGGCGCACCCGCGGGAGTGGTCTGAACAGCAAGGTACGTGTTCACACTGCAGTGCAGAACTCGTCGCAACAAACTACAACGCAACAGACTTGCGCTCTTTTCAGGACTGGATCATTGCTCCACAGATTCGAAGAATACCAGGTGTCAATGAGGTCAATAGTTTCGGAGGATATGTCAAACAGATTCATGTCATCCCGGAACCCGAGCAACTGCTGAAGTATGACATATCACTTACGAGCATCCTCGAATCGCTCGATGCAAACAACGCCAACGTCGGGGGCAGCTTCCTCCTCAAAGACTGGGAACAAAGTTACCTGGTTTCAAGAGGCCTTCTCCAAGATGAGACAGACATCCAGCAGATAGTTCTGAAGACTTGGGAGGGAACGCCCCTCTATCTGGGCGACGTCGCCAACGTCCGCATTGGCGGTCAGGAACGGCAGGGTGCCGTGACCATGGACGGAAAGGGTGAAGTCGTTGCGGGCATGGTTATCATGCTCAAAGGCATGAACTCAGAAAGGGTGGTTGCCCGGGTCAAG
>JAKQFZ010000426.1 GCA_029558215.1 Candidatus Omnitrophota bacterium | reverse complement strand
CTTTGTGACCGACGTCGGTGGCCCAACCTCGCATACTGCCATCATGGCGCGATCTCTGGAAATCCCCGCGGTGGTCGGTCTTCAAGACATCACCGCCCATGTTCAGTCCGGAGATCGTCTCATCGTAGACGGAGTGGAAGGAATTGTCATTGTCAACCCGTCGGAATCCGTTCTTCGGAAATACCAGACCAAACAACAGGAAGCCAAGGGCAAACTTGCCGACTTGGTTCATCTGAGGGATTTGGAAGCTGAAACACTCGATGGATTCAAGGTCTCCCTCGGAGCCAACATTGAGATGCAGGATGAAGTGGACGCAGCGGTTCGATACGGCGCGGAAGGTGTCGGCTTGTTCCGAACCGAGTTCCTTTTCCTGAACCAGGTCAACCTGCCCGGCGAGGAACAGCAGTTCGAGGCGTACCGAAAAGTGGCGGAGGTTGCAGCGCCTCATCCCGTTGTGATCCGGACTTTGGACGTGGGGGGAGACAAGTTTGTCAGTTCCCCGGAATTCCCAACGGGCATGGGAGACAGCCTCGGTTGTCGGGCGATTCGTTTCAGTCTGACCCACCCCGATCTTTTCCGAACGCAACTTCGCGCGATTCTTCGCGCAAGCGCCTATGGCAATGTCCGGATCATGTATCCGATGATCACATCGGTCGAAGAGGTTCTCCGATCGAATGAGATGCTGCGTGAATGCATGGACACTCTTCGCACCGAGGGAATGCCGTTCAATGAGGATATCGAGATCGGAACCATGATCGAAGTGCCCTCCGCGGCGCTCATGGCCGATCATCTGGCGCAGGAAGCAGACTTTTTCAGCATCGGCACCAACGACTTGATCCAGTATACTCTCGCCGTTGAAAGAACCAACCAGGACATGGCTTATCTCTACGATCCTCTGCATCCCGCGATTCTTCGCTTCATCCATCACACGGTTCAGACGGCGCATGAGGCCGGCATCCCTGTTGGGGTCTGCGGAGAGATGGCCGGGGAACCAGCGGTAATCCCGCTGCTTCTGGGTTTGGGGGTGGACAGCCTCAGCATGAGTCCAATCTCCATACCCATGGCAAAGAAGATCATCCGGGAGCTCGAACTCTCACCTCTCCGCAAATGGGTGCAGGGAATCCTGAATCTTCCCACAGGTCAGGAAGTTCGAAATCAGATCAAAGCCTACGAACTGGAATTCGCCAAGAAGGATTCCAAACCCAAGTCCCATGTCAAACACTGAGAATGAACCCCAATGGTGCTCGAGTTGTTCTGAGGGGACTGTGCTCGATATTCGCGTTGCTCCCAAGTGCTCCAACGCGCGAGTGGTCGGAGAACACGGAATGCAGTTGAAAATCTCCCTCTGCTCGGCTCCAGAAGGCGGGGCAGCAAACGAGGAACTCATACGGTTTTTGGCAAAACGACTTGGAATCAGCAAGAGTCGGGTAATTCTGCAGTCCGGCTTCAAGTCACGTTCCAAGCGGATACTTCTCACCGACACGCAAATGACAGAGAGAAAAGTCAGAGAAGCGTTGCTGCCAGACGGCTGAAGTCCCACCTTTCAACGGCAACAAAGAAGCAAGTGCACGGATGGCTCACTTGTTGTGTGCTGTCAGTCATTGTCGCGATTCGGAGGTCACATCACGCTCAGACTGTTGTACGTCTTGCTCTCGCAACATGTGTTCTGTTTCGATGTCGAAATTGAAGCCGGCGCGCGCGGCGATGGAACGGCGTGAGGCGATTCGGCTCTTGAGATAGATTTCATAAGCTCGGGCATCCTGGAGTATTTCCCGATGAACCAGAGGTGGGAACTGAAGGTGCACTTCGAGACTCGTGGGTTTGAACTGCTCAGACTCTTGCCCGTCATGAACCTCTGTCTGCACACTGCCTTCGGGCAGTTGTCCTGAACGTACCCCAGATTCAATCACACGCCGATAGATCTCCTGAAAAAACACCCCGAAAAACGCCTGCCAGTCTTCGAATTCCCGAACAGCTGGGCTTTCGGCAACCATCGTGCTGGCGAAGTTGGCGTTGCTTGCGTCGCCACTGACCATGAACTCTGCCATGCCACACCCCGCGGCGATGGTCAACAAGATGTTGCGCCCATCGTACTGTGCATCGGACGCCTGAAGGTTGGCAGCGATGGGCACCAGTTCAACGTTGTCTGAGGTAGTGATAATGGAACCCGCCTTCATCGGCTCCTGTCGGTTTCTACCCTGCCGGTCTGCAGTTCGGTTGACCGCGGACTGCGCTGCAAGTGAGGCGACCTGACCAGGCGTTGCGTGTGAGATTTTTCTGTGAATTCCGAAGAATGAGCGTATTCGATTGAGCACCATCCGATCACGCAGCCATCGCTGGTATGCCTCAATGCTGGTTCCCAGGAGCTCGAAGATTGAATTGCCCCGTTTCTCATTGCTGTCGGCAAAGACCTTGATGTGCATGATCTGTCCCGCGGGAATTTCAGTGCAAGACGTGCCATCCGCCGAGACAACGTAGCCGATGATCTCTTCCACATCTCCATCGGGATGGTCGTCTGCCTCAGTATGGATGCCGTGACTGAACCGATGCATGGGATCCTGGATGTGTTGGGCTTCGATGAATCGGAGCGTCATGCGACCGGTATCCGAGTTTTCGAAGAACCGGATGAAGCACTCTCCATCACGGAATGTCCGGCGCACAATCTCTTTCTGTTTCAGGATAAAACGGTTGCGACTCTCAAACTCCTGCCACCACTGCAGCACGACAGGGTTGTCGTCCAGCGGCGTGAAGGCAACCTTCGGACCAATGATGTAGCGCTCAAGATTTCGGATCACGGAACGGGCATGTTCATTGGTTCGGTAGAGTTCATACGCTCTGTCCTGAACTCTCTGCCGGTGTTCCTCAGTCCAGAGATCCCGACTCAGCCCCCATTGGGAGCGGCGTCCGCCGATCAACGCCCAGTCAGATTCCGATTCGTCGCTTGGAACCAGACTGGATGCCTCTCGAATGAGGCGATCTGCCAGTTCGTACTGGGCAGCCTCCAATCGTTTTCGAGCCTGATAACTCTTCCAAAATCCCCATATCATCATTCGAACCTCCTCTATAGGTGATGGTTGCTTTCACAAGAAAATGTCTCCCGCCATATCGGGTTGCTCAATACAGTCGAATGCCGGCGTCCGTGCCAGTGCTCCCATGACCAGATAGCGCAGCGCATCGCAGGCATGGTCGTTCTGATTGGGTGCCGGCCTGTCCGCCGTTTTGCCGTCGCGATTTTCCATCCATCGGTATGTCGAGATTTCATTGATGAGATTTCGGCATACCGGGCTGATGTGGAGCCTCGGCTGAAGTGTTGTTGGATGCATGTTGAGAACGGTGGCGACTTGTCTGATGCCCGTAAGGATGTCCTTTCGGGCAGCCACCACGGGAACTCCGGCCTGTCGGAGTTGTTCGATGGACGACGGATCTTCCGGATCCGCATGAACGAGAGAGATGTTCCACTGTCGGGTCTTCTCCACCACAATCTCGATCAGCTGTTCGGGAAGAAGCCCCGACTGGTAGACTTCATCAACAAGGATGATGCTGTCGTCATGGGTGATGCCACCGACCAGGAGACAGACAGGGTTGGTGAATCCAAAGTCTAGGCCCGCTTCGACTCGGTGAAAAACGGGCAGGGGAGACCCTTCAACAAGCAGATGTGTGGTTCGGTCAAAGCCGTCATAGACCTGACCATGGAAGGCATCCAGAGAGGCTTCGTAGTCGCGCTGAAAATATCGGGGTGGCAGTTGTCGCCGCGCCGCCTCGATTTCCTCGGCGGGGATGTGAGGATTGTCAACGCTCCTGCAGTGAACGTTGAAATAGGCAGGATCGTAGAGAGTGTCGGAGGGGTCTCCCCGACGGCAGATTTCTTCGTAGTACCAGTTTCTGCCCAGCGGTGTGGTTGAGAAAAGGCACCAACCCGAGTAATCGGTCAGTCTCTGTCGAACGTAGACCCAGACGGCACGGCGACATCGAGCGGCCTCGTCAATCCATGCTCCTCGCAATTTCACACCGACCAGGCGTTCCGGGTTCTCGCCGGACTTGAACTCAATGAGTGCGTTCGGGTACAGGTACAGTTCCTTTGAAGACTGAAGCCACTTCTTCCGATGAACCGCGGGAATCGCTTCGAAGACCTCCCGCATCGCAACCTTACCCAGGGGGTAGTCAGGACTGACGATCCAGTAGTGGAGAAAGCGGTCTCCGTGAGTGTGTATCTCACGACAGATTTCTTCGTAGAACACACGCGCCGCGGCATAGGTTTTTCCCGAACGGGTTCCTGCGATGAAGTTCCGAAACCGAGCCTGGGAGCGACGAAATTCCTCTTGCTTGGGATGGAAACCTGGGTCAATTCGAGTGCGCATGCGATCAGCCTCTGACTCAAACATGATCCCTCTTATGCACATTGGGGAAGCGTCATGACGAGACAGGTGAGGACAAGAGAGACGACCTCACACGAGGAAGATCTCCGTTTGACAAGCCTCGATGGGAACCACTATATTCGAATATATACAGGGAGAGTTTCCAAGTTTGCTCCCAGTGACACTTTGACCAGAGGAGTCGTGTCTTTTTGCCGAGCAGGCGTCCAAGGGAGTGAGCCTAGCCGAGGAACTAACCTGCTCAGAAATACATCCAAGGAGGCAGGAAATGGCACAGGAGAAAAGGGAGTCCCGTAAGAAGGCAGTCATCGAAGTCCTGAACAAGGCACGAGCAATGGAATTGCAGGCAATACATCAATACATGAATCAGCATTACAACCTTGATGACATGGACTACGGCGAGATGGCTGCGCAGGTGAAACTCATCGCCATTGACGAGATGCGCCATGCGGAGATGTTCGCCGAACGAATCAAGGAACTCGGTGGCGAACCGACTACGGAGGCGGCGGGTAAGGTGCTGAAGGGTCAGGCCGTCGAGAAGGTGTTCGCCTTTGACGCTGATCTGGAAGACAATACCATGGCGATTTACAACAAATTCGTGTTGACGTGTCGCGAGAACGGTGACAGCACCAGCCAGAAGATTCTGGAAGCCATCATTGATGAAGAACAGGCTCATTTCAACTACTTTGACAATGTCGGCGAACACATTGAGAGACTCGGCGCGGCCTACCTCGCACAGAAGGCGGGCACCTCGTCTGCAACCGGCCTGAACACTCAGGGATTTGTCGCTCGCAAGGCAGCACAGTAAGCAGGTTGATCAGTCACAGAGAACGGTCGCCTTTCCGATGCTCTGCATCTCAACAGAGAAGCACACTCGATTCGGTGAGTCGGGAGAGAGACTGAACTCGACAGATTCACCGTTGACCGTCACGGTCTTGGGCGTCCAGTCATCTGGAACGGGGATTTGAAACGCAACCGAACGACCTGAGCCAGAGTAGTCAAGGACCACGGAGCGGGGCTTCTTCTTTGTAGTCATCCGATAGGCGAAATATCCCCTTGAAGGGGCGTATCGAGTTCGGACAAGAACCGATTTGACGCCACAGGCAAACCATTGGGGATTCAGTCGAACCTGTTCCATGAGACAGGAACGGTCTTCAACACCCGCCAGGCCTTCGAACAACGCTTCAACCCACTGTGCCATTCCCCAACCAGCGTAAGGGACTTCGTTGGTCGTCCGAAAACCAGGCTCGCCATCAGGCCAATACCACACATGAGCGCCACCCGTTCGTCGAAGATGATCCACGTACTGCCTCATCAACTCGACGCCGTACTTCTCTCGGCCAAATCGAAAAGCCGCCCTGCACAATTCCCCACCCACCCAAGGCATCAGGCCACCATTGGCGTAGCCCCCCTGTTTTCGATGGGCGGATCCGAAGTACCCCAGTTCATCTGGATACCCCGGCTGAAGACTCCACCACGGATAGGCATCTCCCGTCTGCTCGTGTCTGCGTTTGTACTCATCAATGATTGACTGTGCCTGCACGCGAGTTGCCAACCCACGAGTCATCGCCCAGGTGTTTCCCATCGCCAGCTGTTGCGACTCATCAAATCCATTATGGTCAATGGCATCCAGATGCACGTGATGCTGAAACTTAACCCCGTCCCACAACATCTGATTGGCTCGCTTGCGGTACTCTTCTGCTTCCCGCTCCCAGCGATGGGCATCCGGACAACAACCAACTCGACCGTACATCTGACTCAAGGCCTGAAAGGCAAGTACATAGCCACTCTGATCGCAGGTTGCGACAACATGTCTCTGCTTTCCTGAATCACCGGCGGAGTCAATGTCAAAATCCCATGTATCGCAACTGTGTTGCCTCTTGATTAACCGATGGCTTTCGTCCCAGTGCTTGGGGTCACTGCGAACGTATTCGAGCGCCTTCTCAAGTTTGGGTAGAATTGAGACAAGCCAGGCATCGTCGCCCGTGGCTTTCCAGGTTCCCCAAGCCCCCATCACCATGATGTACTCAACATCCGACTCAAGCCCAACACGCCAAGTCTTGCCACTGCGTTCGATGCCATCAGGAATCATCCCGTTCTCGGCCTGTTGCTCCAGAAAACGGTCTATGCCACAAGCCATGTCCCGCTCCCAATACTTGTAACCCGGCAGGCCATAGATCCAGTCTCGCAACCAGATGCCGTCAAAATGCCAGGTATCGGCAGACATATAGCCGACGAACTTTCCCTGTGGCGTGTCATACTCGCGGCGTCCAAGGCGCATCCGATCGCGAGTGAACGGATAGATGAAGTCAATATCCTCATCACCCGATTCCACCGTCGTCTCGCAGTCGAGCCAGAAATTCAGATAACGACTATGCCTCTTCTCGCCAGGCCAGAGGAGATAGATGTAATGAACACCCAGGGAACCACCTGCCAGAAACGTCGCCTCGCCTCTGTTGTTCTTGAGCGCAACCTGCTTTTCGAGATAGGTCTTCTGTTGTGGATCGCACACGCGAAGAGTGCATTGGGTGTCACCGGCATCTCGTCCATGAATTGTCACGCGAACGACGTCCAACGGCTGATAGCAGGGCTTTTCCGTCGTGAGATTTCCAGAGCGACCCATACTCGCCTCGGATCGAGATTTCTCATCCATCGTGATGCTCCTGATGTGCTGATTTGGTCTGGCTCAAGGTCTTCTGTTGAACCGTCCACTCTCTGGAAACGAGAGGAGTCAGATTCTCCCCTCTGAAAGGGAAAATCCGAGAGGTCTTTTCAGTGCAGCGGACGCTTGGCGGCTCGCGGTCTTGACAGGGGTGTTACGCGGCGTTTGCCATGGCGCGAATCCACTCCAGGCGTTGACGCGCCAAGCCGTAGTAAACGGACTCGCTGTCGCTCGGAATCTTGCTGTAACTTTCACGGGCACCGTCATACTGGTTCAAAGACTCCAGCACCTGCCCCTTGCGGTAGAGAAGTTCGTACTGGCGGACGAACGCACCATCTTTCTCAAGTTCTTCATAGAGACGCAAGGCTTCCTCGGCGTCGCCTTTGCTCTGAAGTGCATTGGCAAGCGAGAACTTGAGTTCTCGCGCAATTTCCCCACGGTTACGGCTCAACAAGTCCCGATACAACTGGATGGCTTCTTCGGTGTTGCCCTTGGCAAGCAGAACGCTGGCTTTCAGCATCTCGGCCTGTTTGGATGTTCGCGTTCCGGAATGATCCTTGAGCAGACTATCCAACACGGAAGCCGCTTTGTCCAACTCGTTCTGGTAGAGAGCCTCTTCCGCGGTCGCGAGAATTTTGCCGGCATCCATCTCCTGATTGGCGCGATAGCTCAAGTATCCGCGAATGGCAAAGAAACCCACCGCAGCCACGATGATCACCGCAATGATGACCTGTCCCCTTTGTTTGAAGAAGTCCAGGGACTGATTCATCATCTTGAGCAGCGGATCTTGCTTTGCCAGCTCGTGAACTTCCTTGTCACTGAGTTTCTTGCGTTTTACCTGAATGCGCGTTCTTCTTGCCATGGGTCTTTCCTCACTTCAAAGGATATGTATTACCGAATCGGAATACTCCGAAAACCTCGTCGTCCAAGTATCTTGACAGCATTTCTGCATGCCTTCTCGTACTCCGCATCGAGCATGCCGCTGCCCAATGCGACACAGCGCCTCATCTCCGGCTTGAGTGAATCGCCTGGCATGTGAGCATCGTTGTTGACTGTGAGCATCGCTCCCGCTTCCCGAGCGACGCGGCAGACGTGGCCATTGCTGTAGCAGTGACCTCGACGCGTAGTGATCTCCAGCGAAATCCCTCGCTCCGCTGCACGACTCGCCAGTTTCCTGGAGATCAACCCTGGATGCGCCAATAGATCTATGTCCGCATCAAGAGCAGCTTCGTTGGTTCCAGGAGGCACAGGTTCCACCAGCGTTTCGCCATGTACTACAAGAACTGCCGCACCAAGTTCCCGTGCCCGTTCAGCCACAGCGGGAATGCGCCGGGGTGGAACATAGCTAATCTCAGCACCGGGAACGAGAACAATGCCGATTCGGTCGCGGAGTGTCTCACAGGCGCGAACCGTCAAATCCATTGCCATCTCAAGATTAGACTCTTCAACGTGATCGGTCAGCACGATGGCATGATAGCCAGCCGTCTGCGCATGACGCACCAACTCCGCCGGCATCAGGAGCCCGTCGCTGAAGAGTGAATGTGTGTGCAGGTCAATGATCGGCAACACACTGTTTTTCTTCGCCATGGAATCTTCCCTTTCCTGGAATCATCCAAAGTTACACACAGCAGAGACACCCAAGTCTCCGTCTTAAACGACTGCCTTCGAGGAAGCCCGATTGCCAACACCCAATGGCTGTCGCCCGCCTCGAACTTCCGCGGAAGTTGATAACACAAAACCACATCCCGTGCAACGCGGAAACGCCGAGCCCAACACGTGAGGCGATCATCTTCGCGTGAAGAACCTCAGAATCCAGGGCGCAAAAACTGCCTCAAAAATCACCCTCTTGGACATTTTCGAGTGCCCTTCCCGTCTCTCCGTGTAGATGATATCCACTTCAGCGACGTGGACGCCTCGCTTCAGACAGCGATACAGCAGTTCAACGAGAAACGCGTAACCGCGGAATCGGCATCGTTCCAGAATGTCGCTTTCAAAGACTCCCCGTCGGTATCCCCGAAAGCCGCTGGTGCAGTCGGCGACACTCAGGCCAAGCACCGAACGAACGTATCGGTTGGCTCCCATGGAGAGAAGAAGCCTTCGCGGCGCCCAGTTCAAAACGCGAACCCCACCGCGATAGCGGGAACCTAGAACAATGTCGGCTTTCTCCAACGCAGCGCACACTTTTGGAACATCCTTGGGATCATGGGAGAAGTCCGCATCCATCGTGACGATACGCTCCACACCAAGTTGGAGCGCATATCTGAGACCCGCGATCATCGCCGGCCCATAGCCCTCTTTGTTCTTTCGTGAGAGAAGGTGGAGCCGCGGTTCACACTTGGCAAGCTCGCCAACTCTCTCTCCAGTACCATCTGGGGAACTATCGTCTACGATGAGGACTTCAAAATTGTTGGGGAGAGAAAGCAGCGCAGATATCATCTGGTCTATGTTCTGACGCTCATTGTACGTAGCGATGAGAACGCATGCCTTGGGTTCCACCGACTCTCCCCCCATAGTCTAGTTCTTCCTGGCGGTCTGCGTCCCCTGTCTCATGGAGCAATAGTCACCGCACATGGTGCACATCTCGTCCTGGCTCAGACCGCTCTCTTTGCGCATCGCACGGGCAGTCTCCGGATCTATGGCGAGCGCAAACATATCTTCCCACTTAAACGACTTTCTGGCTTTGGACATCTGATCATCCCATTCGGATGCTCCAGCAATGCCCTTAACGATGTCCGCCGCATGCGCTGCGATGCGCGAAGCGATGACTCCGTTACGCACATCCTCAAGTGTCGGGAGCCGGAGATGCTCCGCCGGTGTGACATAACACAAGTAGTCGGCTCCTGCGATGGCCGCCAGGGTGCCGCCGATGGCGGAGGTGATGTGATCGTACCCCGGTGCAATGTCCGTCACCAGAGGACCGAGCACGTAATAGGGTGCACCATCGCAGACCTGTTTCTGGAGTCTGACGTTTGCCTCAATTTGATTGACGGCCATGTGACCCGGACCCTCTATCATGACCTGAACCCCTTTGGCACGAGCCCTTCTTGCCAATGCTCCCAGAGTGAGCATTTCATGAATCATGGCTCGATCATTGGCATCGTGAATGCAGCCGGAGCGCAGACCATCTCCAAGACTCAGAGTCATCTCATGCTGCGCCAATACGTCACACACTTCATCGAAACGCGAGTAAAGAGGATTCTCCTCGTTCATCTCCCGCATCCAACGCGCCAGAAAGGCACCACCGCGACTGACAATGCCGGTCAGTCGTTCTTCTTCGATGCTCTCAATCGCCTGCCGCGTAACTCCACAATGAACCGTGACGAAATCCACCCCATCTTTCCCATGCTGATCCAGATACTCCAGCATCAGGTTGCCCAAATCTGGCTTGCAACTGTTCTTATAGTCAACCATGTACTGATAGATTGGCACCGTGCCAAGAGGGATGCGCGTAGTCCTGGCGACGTGCTGCCTCATCTCATTCAGATCTCCACCCGTGGACAGATCCATGACTGTGTCCGCACCGGCGTCTTCGGCAACGCGAAGTTTCCGTTCTTCGGCCTCAGGACAGGGGTTGAATGGAGAAGATCCTATATTGGCATTGACTTTGGTCTTGAGTCCGGCACCGATGCCGCAGATCTTCTCAAGACGCCGATGCCGATTCGCAGGAATGACCACCTTGCCTGATGCAACCCGGTTTCTGAGCCATTCCGAATCCACATGCTCCAAAGCGGCAACCCGCTCGATTTCCTCAGTAACCTTACCCTGTCGTGCCTCTTCCAATAAAGTCATCAATCATCGCCTCGCTGTTTTTTGGCCTGGCTGATCCGATCCAAAAGATTACGGGCGGCTGCTTCAATGTCGTCCGCGGCAACAACTGCCGAAACCACAGCCACCCGGTCAGCACCTGCCAATATGACCTCGTGAACATTAGACGAATTGATGCCCCCCATGCAAGTCTGAGGTATTCTCACCCGTTCTTTGACCTTCGTAATCAGTTCGACCCCTACCGGTGGGCAGGAAGTCTCTTTGGTCTTGGTTGGATAAATGGGACCGACGTTGACATAGGAAGCGCCTTGCGCCTCGGCTTCAAGCGCCTGCTCCACGCTGTGAGTGGACGCTCCCAGGATGAATCCGGCACCGACGATCCGTCTGGCTTCATCGATCGGGAAATCGTCCTGACCCAGATGACAGCCATCCGCCTCACATGCAAGGGCGATGTCCAGATGATCGTTGACAAAGAATGTGATGCCACGCTCCCGTGTCAGCGATCTGATATCTCTGGCAACAGACAGCATTTCGCGCTTTCCCAAGTGCTTCGCACGCAGTTGTATTGCGCCGGCACCACCCTGAACAGCACTCTCGATCACTGTGACGAAATCTCGACCGCGGCTCAAACTCTGATCGGTCACCACATACAGATCAAAATCCATCAGCGATTCAGAACCTGCTTTGAGAACACTGGGCAGAAAAGCCTTGTCCACTGAGTAGAGTGTGAATCGGAGATCTTCCAGTTGGCTTCCCAGGACCGGAGAGATCAGTTTCGCACATTCTTCCAGCGCCCGAAGTGCTTCCTGGCTGCGGTGCAGATTGGCAAGGTACAGATCAGGGAGATCGTGGCGGCGTCCCATGACGCCTGCACCCGCAGAACGCCCTACGTCCTCTTCCGCATCGCGCGCCTGGACAGCCTTGGCATAGTACGAGGGCAGAGTCTCGACAGCCTCGAAAAGCCCATGGCGGACTGCCTTGAGCCGACCGGACGCACCGACGTCATCACAGACAAATCGGGCAATATCCATCAGCACACGCAACCCTTCGGCAGCGCGGTGCAGATTCGCGTCAATCATTCGGTATATGCCTTCGTCCATCGGTCTCATGTATATTTCCTTGGCACTCAGGCACCAAACAGCGCCTGACAGATGTCAGTTCTGAACTATCTCCAGTGACATGTCCAGAGCATGTACCGAGTGCGTCAGAGATCCGATTGAAACCCTGTCTATGCCCGTGATGGCATAGTCATGGACATTCTCGAGTGTAATGCCACCAGAAACCTCGACTTCCGCCATTCCGGCAATGACCTCGACGGCATCTCGAACAATGGCCGGAGTCATGTTGTCCAGCAGAATGATGTCAACGCCTTCTTCGGCAGCGATTCGAGCTTCCTGGATGGTGCTGACCTCAACCTCGATCTGGATGTCCTCATTCTCGCGGGACGCTTTGGCAGCTCGAATCGCCTGGCGCACTCCTCCGACAGCGGCGATGTGATTATCCTTGATGAGAACCATATCATAGAGCCCCATGCGGTGATTTTTCCCACCCCCACACACAACCGCGTGTTTTTCAAGTGTCCGCAAAAGGGGCGTGGTCTTGCGCGTGTCCAAGACCGAAACACCGAAAGGTGAGGCCAGATCCACAAATCGCCGCGTCAAAGAAGCAATTCCCGACAGATGAGTCAAATAGTTCAGCGCAGTCCGCTCCCCCGCGAGAATCGAACGCATGGAACCAGAGATGGTTGCGACCACCTGCTCCGACTTGACCCGATCGCCATCGGAAACCGAAAAATCTGTCTCAACGCTCTTGTCCAAGCAGGCAAATACCTTCTCTACAACTGTCACACCGCAAATCACTCCAGAAGTCCTGGAGATGATCTCTGCTTTGCCGTGCATCTGATCGGGAATCGTCCATAGGGATGTGATGTCTCCGGATTTGCCGAGATCTTCCTGCAAAGCAGCCTTGATACGACTTCGGATTTTCGCGTCAATCTTCAGGTTCATTCTCGCACCTCCAAGAGTTTGCACCCGCTTCTTCCACCATCATTATTCCCCTGAACAAGGGGTGATGCGCGTCGTTCTCCATGCCTCCTACTGTAGTAAACCCCTTCAGGGGTGTTTCGTCAAGGAATAGGGTTCCATGCGGTTTACCTTGATGCGTCTGTTCCCGCAGTCACGCGATGCCACACCCCCGCCAATGCGCCACCAGCGATCCGCAGAGCGTTGCCTCGAAGCATTTCCCCGAACACACCGGAATGGATCAGTCTCGGCAGAGCACTCAGAGGCATCGTTCTTAGAATTCTCTTTGCCGTCTGGAACCGAATGTCGCGAACCATCGCCGTATCTACTTCGGAGATCGTTTCAAAACAGTCGAGAATAGTCAGCAATGTCGAACAAGAGTTGACATCAGTCGCACTCAGTCTCTTGTCTCTGCCAAAGAATTTTCCGCGAATACATTCAATGTCTTCTTGCTGTGGGAAATCTTCGCCAAGCAGATTCCGCAGATTTGCCAGGGATACCTCTGAAGCCAGGCGCTTCTGGCTCTCTGACTGCTGCGTTGTAATGTTGGCAGCGTGTGTACGGTTCTGAACCAGAGGCTCACCAAGATTTGCTGCACGAGTTGTTCTCAACAGACGTGACCAGAGCTCATAGTCTTGTGCGTAGCGCATGGCTTCGTTGTAGGGATAAGTGTCTTGCAGAACAACATTTCTGCGAAACATGACAGAAGTGTGACAGAACGCGTTGTGAAAAAGGGTGATCCACCGGATCTCCGTGTCTGAAGCAGGCGGATGGGATGTGTAGAGCACTTGTCCCGCTTCGTTGATCACCTGGTAGGATGTTCCTAGAAGCCCAACGTCTTGATGATCTCTCAGGAAGGAGATTTGCTTTTCCAGCCTCTGGGTAAGGGAAATATCGTCGGCATCTTGTCGCGCGATGAACTCCCCTTGTGCGTGTTGGAAGGCTCGGTTCAGTGATCGCGTCAAACCAAGATTCTCCTTGTTGTCCAACAGCCGAATCCTTGCGTCGCGATAGGAGTCAATGACCTCTCGGGATTCATCTGTCGAAGCGTCGTTAATGACGATGAACTCGAAGTCACCAAACGTCTGCCCAAGAATACTCTCCACTGCTTGTGGCAGGTAGGGCATCGCATTGTACACGGACATGAGAACAGATATCGAAGGGGCAACATTCTCAGTTCTCATACCCACACCACTCAATCCTCATTATTTTGACCCGGTCGGGAAACACTGCCAAGTACCTTGGCGACTCTGTTCTTGAGAGGCCGCAGTGCCTGACGAAGACGCGGGGGGATCATCCCAGCAACAGTCCAATAGATCTTTCGGCGTCGCCATCGTGCATTCAGCTGCCGGTCAAAGGCAGTCCTCTGACGGAATTTGTGATCTACCAGAACAGAGCTGTCCAGACCGTAGAAGTAGCCACATTTGATGTCAAAGCCTGGAAGATACAGAAGCCCAAGATCATCCATATACTCATAGCTCTTGTCTTTGAGACACTGCAAGTACAGCGGACTCTTTGGAATACCAACAAAAACGTTGAACGAGTAGGAATGCGGTCTGAGGCGCTGCATCAGGGCTTCCGATTGAAGAAAATCGTCATAGGTCTCGCCAGGGACGCCCACGATGAGGCTGCAGTAAGTCTTAATCCCGTACTTCTTACACCAACGAATTGTGTTCTCAATCTGCGCCAGTGTGATCTGTTTGTTGAGCAGGGCGAGAATTCGTTCGCTGCCGCTCTCGACACCAAGGTAGAAGGCTTTGCACCCTGCCCTTGCCATGAGTCGTACCAGCTCTTCAGTCATTCGGTCCACGCGCGTCTCACACGCCCATTGGGTGTTAATGTTTTTAGAGAGAAGGAGTTCACAGAATGAAGTCGTCCGCTTCAGGCTCAGCGTAAAATGATCCTCCCGAAAATAGAAGCCCTGAGCCCCGTAGTCGTTCATCAGCATTTGCATTTCAGACACAACACGCTCCGGGCTTTGGCAGACATATCGATTGCCCCAGATTGATCCAACCGAACAGAAGGCGCAGTTGAATGGACAACCTCTGCTGGTGTTCAACGTGAAAACGTGGGAAGCATCGATCCAGGGACAAGTGAAGTCGTAAGGCAAGGCGGCAAACACATCCCACGGCTGAAACGGAAGCGAATCCAGATCATCCACGCGGCGCCCCGGTATGACTCGCTCGGTCTCTCTTCCTTGCAGGATGTCCATGAGAGCGTGTTCTCCCTCTCCCTGCACCACGTGGTCTACGAACTCGGGAATTGTCTCCAGAGCGACGGATGTATGAGGCCCTCCGACAAGCATCTTGCCACGCCAGGCACCCTGCTCGCGTAGTTCCTCAATTTCACTGAACATCCTCAGTGTGTCTCGATAGCAGATTGTGTTTGCGTATATCCCAATACAGTCAACCCGATTCTCCTGCAGAAAGCGCTGCTGGATGAAGTCGCTGCATTGGAGATAGTTATCAATGAAGAAGACTTCATGACCAGCCTGTCGCGTCAAAGCCATGAGGCTTCCCAAGCCCAACGGAGGTCTCTTCTCCGAAGTGCTGAAAGCGCTTCTCGCAGGCGCAGCAGACGTTACAAACAGAATTCTCAACGCTTCTTCCTCATCTCCTTGCGGCAACGGACAGTTTCATATCTTCGTCCATCTCTCAGGGATCAACTCCCCCGAGTCC
Source organism: Candidatus Omnitrophota bacterium (assembly GCA_029558215.1). Classification (GTDB taxonomy): domain Bacteria; phylum Hinthialibacterota; class Hinthialibacteria; order JAKQFZ01; family JAKQFZ01; genus JAKQFZ01. The sequence continues at coordinate 2,522 of JAKQFZ010000426.1, read as the reverse complement.
ATTTCCTGCGATCGAAACCACCGACTGGGGCAGATGACGATGGGTGAGATATGAACACACAGCCATGCTCCCCACCAACTGAATGAGCTGTTGGCGATCACATGATGTTTGCACAGTGCCATCAGCCTTAAATCTTCATGTCCCTGATCGGGTGGATTATGTCCGACCACTTGAGATGGGATATCGAAGTGGAGATGCTCTGTCGCCCAATCCGGTTCATCACTAAAGACAAACAGCCGAGGGGCAGAAACTCTCTCGACGAGGTACTCAATTGCTCTGGAGTAATACTCAAGGTCGCAGACTCCATGAATTCGATTTGTCTTGGGATCGGAAACGTAATCTCCACGGCGGACATGAAGGCTCACTGCATCGCAGGCGCTGATACGATCCGCCATGTCCGCATTGTCGCCCTTCAACGGTTCTTTCACTGTGAACTCCTGACGAATTGTTGGAGCGTTTGAGGCAAAGTACTTCTCACACTGCCATGATCCGTCCAAGTAGATGCCATCAGGAAGATTCAGAATCTCAGGATCGAAATGAAACTTGCTCTTCTCCCGGATGTAACTTGACGCATACTGGGGCCTGCGCTGGAGCGCCTTATCGAGTACCCGCCTCAAGAGCGTTCTCCTTGTGAACACCAGATCTGCAACTTCTTTATCCGTGGCAAAATCCTCCTGAATGGCAAAGGGCGAAAGAGCATACTCTCTCAAAGGGTCATCTCGAAATGCACTGCGGTCGAGTTTGAGTTGCGTCTTCAGTATTCCGGCAAGGTTCCTCCCCAGCGCATACTGGAACATCTGATTTCCCAACCCACCGTTGAGTCTCACGATAATCATTTATGGCGCAAGCCCTTCCTTTGCCAATTCTCCCAGATGAAGGGAAAACGATACGTCAATTCATGGGTCTCAGAGAGCCTTCTTTGGATGACCTCCATGCGTTGTCTGCTCTGCGGCACGAAATCATGAAACTGGATCTGCAGATTTGTGATGTGTTCAATGAAACCAACGTCAAGCAGATGCTCGAGCAGATCGTATTCGCCGCCCTCAATGTTGATCTTCATCAGGTCTACGTGAGATATGCCCTTCTCCTTCATAAACGCGCTTGCTTGCCGAAGTCGAATGCGCTCGACTTTCCCGCCTGATTTGAATAGAGAGGACGATGAAGAACTGATGGAAAGGCTCGCTTCTTGGTCTCGGTCGGAAAGCCCAAAATCATAGACTCCGATCTTTGGATTCCGTGCGAAACGGCGCCGAATCTCTGCAACAAACTGCGCAACAGGCTCAAACACATAGATCGTACAAACATAGCGTGAGAAGATGTCGCTGGCCCACGCCCCTTCATAGCCTCCCAGATCGAAAACCACAGAATCCTCTCTGAGGTCGTACTGGACTCTATGCGTCTTGTCGCCTTTTTGCTCAAACCATAGGCGAAGAGATTCCTGGTGCGGATCGGGATTCAGTCGTTGAGCGAAACGCGACAACCGGCGGCTTATTCCGAGAAGGATTCTCTGCACCATCGCCCTCATCTTCATGGTCTTGCTATCCTCTTCGTCGGCCAGCCCAAGCCTGTCTCTCAACGAAGATTGTGTTGATGAAAGTATCAGCATAAACGGTGTAACCCCGGTCGCACATCCAGTCAAGAATCTCTTGAATCTTAGTCTGTTGAATGTGTGTCACCGTCTCAACGCAGACTGTTCGAGGACGAAAACGCGTGAAATCGAGAGATTGAAGTATTTGCCAATCCAACCCTTCCACATCGAGAGAAAGAATATCCGGAGCGCTATCAAAGTACCTCTCGATGATCGTGTTGACCGAGAGCATCGGAATACGAAGCGTCTCCTGAAGACTGTACTTTCCAGAGGCGACAAATTCCTCCATCTCTTTCCGCGAAAAAGTGTTGAGCGTTTGAGGGTTCATCACGTAGAACTCGGCATCCTCTTGGTCTTCACCACCGACACCGCAATGCAGGCAGATATCGCGATTGCGGACCTTTTTGATGAGGGCATACAGTATGGGATCCGGTTCGACAACAACACCATGGCATCCCTTCTGATAGAAGAAGAACGTGTTGCTCAGGTGTTTTGGATGGTGAGCACCAATGTCCAGGTATGAGGGCTTGGCAACACCAATCCAGTTCAGGAGGTAGTCAAGGATGACGTCTTCGCCGCTCTGTGCATAACTGCGTCTGTAGAACCTGGGTTTCCCCCAGGGAAGATATCTCTTGAGCCTGGCAAACCTCACAGAGACCCCCCCTTCGTCGGCATTATATCAACGGTCATCGGATTCAGAACCAAGGCGGTGTTACTCACTCGGACAAGGTCTATTCCTTCGGCAAATCCGGCCACTTCAAGAATGCCCGCATTGCGAACGTAGTGGAACGTACGCTCATAGGAGGACAGCCCGATGACCAGCTGGTAACGCCCAGCGGCAAGGATGACAGCATGCTCACGGAACACCGCATCGTAATCACCCGGGTTGAGCGTCTGGGCGGGGCTCCATGAAGTGCGCAACGTCACTTCGGTC
>JAKQFZ010000416.1 GCA_029558215.1 Candidatus Omnitrophota bacterium | reverse complement strand
GGATTCTGAATGTCACGCCAGGGATGCCTCGCGTCGCAGTGACAAATGAGTACGGACGCTATTCCTTCGGCGAAGTACCGGATGGAGCGTACGTCGTGAGTGTGGCAAAGGAAGGCTACGCTTCACGAGCGCAGAGTGTTTCGATTGCCGACGCCGCAAAGGTGCAGGTTGACTTTGCCATGCAGCGCACCAGCACAGAACCAACTCCAACTCCGACAAGACCTGTTGTGACGGCCATCGGGAAAGTCGTTGCGAAACCACAGACAGACGGCAACACATCGCCCGGAACTCATTTCCTGATGTCTCTGGACAACACAGTTCGACTCTTCATCCTTCAGAGTGCCACAATCGATCTGGTTGCGTATGAGCAGAAAGCATGTGTTGTGACGGGTAATGTCGTGGCGGTTCCAGTCTGGGGACCCCCATTGATGGAAGTCACAGGAATATCCGTTCTCACAAGATAGCCCTCGGTTTTGGGCTGACATAAGTTTTCCCAGAAGCCCTGGAGTGTTTTGCTCCAGGGCTTCGTATTTTGGCAAAAGAGAGTAAGAACTCCTGTTTCTTGTTTCTGAGCAGATTAGCACCTGCAGAAGGGAGAGATCATACCTGGATTCGCTGAATCTGTCCTTCCGCTGCTGCTTGAAGTGTGAGGACTCTTGGAGGCAGAGCAGGAACCTCAAGCCGCACTTCGTAGGCACCGCGCTCCAGAAATCTGAAGCGAAATTCCCCATCCGGCTCTGTCTGCATCCAGAGTGTGTCGGCAAGAGAGACACACACGCCGTTGATAGGAGTCCCGTTCTCATCAACCACCACACCCCATATCTCATTGGAAAGGTCGAACACAGATGTGCCCTCTGTCTTGGCAGTTTCCAAATGAAATCGCGCCAGACCATGAAGCAATCCAAGCGCTTCCTTGTCCAGACAACCCTGGCACCTGAGTCTCTCAGCAGCCCTTGGCGCTGTCATGAGCATGGGACTGACCAGAGTTACAGAATAATTGTGCTGGGCGTGCATGCTTTGCCATGTCGAGGTTCTTCGTATTTCGTCTTTCGGAGTCTTCAGTAACATCACCAGTTCCTTCAGCAGCGAATCGAAATAGCATTGGCAGTTTGTCCAGTCCCACTTCTGAAGAACCCAAGTGCAGTCAAGATCAGGTGGATCGTTCTCTCCTGGTCGGAACGCAAGGTGATCGATGCAAAGGAAATGGTCTACTTCATTTTCGAGACCAAATCGAACGCGCGCTTCGTCATCCATCGTGTTGTCCCAGGTTCGAGTCAGTGTGACGGTCGCCCCGGCAGTTCTCAAATAAGCAGCAAGCCTCTGTGCCACGTTCAGATTCACATGGGACGCCCGAAGACAGTCGGGTGTAACAACACCTGGGTCCTCGCCACCATGCTCGGGATCAAGAATGAATGTCTTGCCCTGAAGAAGTCCACCAAACAGCGGTTTCATCAAAAGTCCGGGCAACTCAGATTGCGACTGGCGCATACGAAGTCGGTCTAGAGAAATCGTGGATGTGAAATACCCTGGGGCTTGAATCTTTATTCTGCCTTCAAAGCACTCTTCATTCTCAGTGGCCGAATCAGGAAGAAGAAAAGTCCCTTCCACTCCCGTCTGGGCAAAGGCTTTACCGTCCAGAAGAAGAACAGCTCCGTCCACAGGATTGTTCAAATGATTGGTTACTCGAAGAACTCTGGCGGGAATCGAAGTATCCCCTGTCGCGTGCAATCTGAGACCACCTTCTAATTGTCTCAAGATTGGACGAGCGCTGATTCCGTTGAGATTCCTGGCCTGAATCTCGAGCGTGTGTGTCGCACCAACAGGCAGATCGCCTGGCAAGACAGAGATAAGGCCCTTGTCCGCATCGTAACAATGGGCGATGCACTGGCCATCAATCAAAGCACAGATGCTATGAGGATCAACTCCAGGTCCCCACTCAGGAACCACGCGAGCGATCGAACGTCCTTCAACGGCAAAATCTTCTTCATCACACCATTTCAAATGCAGTCTACCCTTTTCATAGAAATGAACGATGGCGCGAAAGATTGCCTCGGCTTCGAGTCTGATTGTCTTGTCGTCGCGAAGTGCCTTCTCCGCGTCGGGATTGGCAATATAGAACGCCTCGGCAAGCGCTGCTGTTGTCTCATTCTGCCTGAGCACTCCATAGGCATAGGTCACATAGGTTCTGCTTGATGGAAGGTGAAAAGTCCGCTCGAGTTCCTGTAGAATCTCTCGCGCAAAATCGGCTGAAGGTGCATTGCGCTCTTTCCATTGATAGTAGACTTCCGAACGGTTCACAGAGCGATCGTTCTGGGCATTGGCATTGTGATGAATCGAGACGAACAGTTCCGCATTCTCTTTCTTGCAGAGTGCCGGACGTTCGCCTATTGAGACATTGACGTCTCCAGTTCGGGTCAGAATCGGGATGGCACCCTTCTCACGAAGCAACTCGACAAGTTTGAAACACACTTTCAGATTGACTTCACACTCCCGCAGTCCAGTTGGACCAATCGCCCCTGGTTCAGTTCCTCCATGTCCAGGATCCACGACGATTCTTCTGCCCAGCAGCGGATTTGAAGAGTCCCGATTCGTCATCATCAAGTTGTCTCCTTTGCCGTGCAGCGGTCATCTTCCGTAAGGCTTTCCAACGGCTGAAAGACCGCACAACAGCATGCAGTGTCTCATGATACTCAGATGCTCATCTTGCTCCTGACGTGTGCGCAAATCAAGTTTGATTTGACTTTCTCATGGCGGAATCGTAGTTATTAGAAACCTTTTCTTACGGGAGTTGATGATGGCTAAGAGACGATTCCTGGTGACGGGTGCCCTTCCCTATTCGAATGGGAAGCTGCATGTCGGTCACGTTGCTGGTGCGTATCTGCCGGCAGACATCTTCGTTCGATACCTTCGCGCACGAGGAGACGAAGTCCTTTTCATCTGTGGTTCCGATGACCACGGCGTTCCCGTCTGCCTGACGGCGCGCCAGGAGAATTCCACGCCCCGACAGATCGTTGAACGCTACAACACTGCCCAGCATAAAGCCTTTGAAGGCATCGGCATCCATTTCGACCTCTATGGCAGTACCAGCAGCCCCCTGCATCATAAGATGAGCAGTGATTTCTTCCTCAAAGTCCATGCACAGGGCGCTATCACGAAGAAAAGCAGCGAGCAGTTGTACGACGCGCAGGCAGGCATGTTCCTTCCGGATCGCTATGTCAAAGGCACCTGCCACCACTGCAATGCTCCAGATGCACTCGGAGACCAGTGCGAGGCGTGCGGAAAGACCATTGATCCCCTTCTGCTCAGGGATCCCGTGAGTGTTATCTCAGGCACTCGACCGGAAATCCGCTCGACGACTCATTGGTTCTTTCAGCAGTCTCTCTTTGAGGAAAGACTGAGCGAGTGGTTGGAGGGACATGCCGAATGGAGACCCTTTGTCAGGAACTTCGCCCAAGGGCTTGTCAAGCAAGGACTTCCCGATCGGGCAATTACCCGTGACCTCGATTGGGGCGTCCCGGTGCCTCTGGCAGACGATCCTGACGCTTCGGGCAAAGTTCTCTATGTGTGGTTTGATGCCCCCATCGGCTATGTCTCCTTCACTGCCGAATGGTGTGCCCAACACGGCATGGATCCGGATTCCTATGCGGACTGGTGGAGAGATCCTGAGTGCAAAATCATTCACTTCATCGGTGAAGACAACATCGTTTTCCACGCGATCATCTGGCCGGCAATGTTGATGGCCGAAGGCACCTATCAGCTGCCTTCCAACGTCGTGGCGAACAGTTTCTTGAACATCCAGTTTCCCAACCGACCCGTTGAGAAGATTTCCAAGAGTCGCGGAACGGCAATCTGGATTGACAATTACCTTGAGGACTATCATCCCGATTTGCTTCGGTATTACCTGACCGCCATTGCGTCCGAGACCCAACGAACCACATTCAGTCTGGAAGAGATGGTCACGCGGGTCAACAGTGAGTTGGTAGATGCTCTTGGCAATTTCATCTACCGAACCTTGAGTTTCACCATGCGTTATTTTGACGGAAAGGTTCCGGAAAAGGGAACTCCAACAGAGACCGACCTGCAACACTGGTCGGAGATCCAGGCACTACCCGAACGGCTCTCCCACGAGATCGAGTCCTTTCGTTTTCGCAACGCGCTTGCCGAACTGATGAGCGCAACGCGGGCTTCCAACAAGTACATTGACACCAAGGCACCTTGGAAGCAGCGGAAAGAAGACCTGGCAGGCTGTGCGACAACGATGTACTACTGCATCCAGACGACCAAGGCGCTCGCAGTCTTGATGAATCCTTTTCTGCCCTTCACTTCCGAGAAAACACTCGCAACACTCGGTTTGGATCCAACAGACTTGGACTGGGACAAGGCGACCGATCCGCTTCCCGAAGGAGCGCCACTGCAACAACCGGAAATCCCGTTTAAGAAGATGGAACTGCCGGAAGACGTGACACGGCTGTCACGAAACGAATGACCGTATACTGAATCGGTCAAGGGTTCGCTGGACGAATCTCGACGACTCTCTTGCGAAAAGGATTCCATCGCATGGTGACCCTGTCTCCGGGCTCGAAAAGGCGCTTATCCGTCACCAGCGGACAGGAGCCGTGCTGAGCCTCTCCCGTTCGATCCGTAATAGAGCATCTGCTGTCAATGTCCAACAGCGCCCCACCTTCGATTTGAATCGTCGGCAGAGAAAAGGCAGTTGCGGGCGAGGCATTCACAACCACTCCCGTAGCTTCCGATCGGTGTGCAACCAGACAAGTCACCTGGTTGTCATGAATGGTCATCTCGATATCGTCTCCTGCCTGGAGTCCCGTCAGACCCTGTAGCGTCTGTGTCTCGCCATTTGTGACCAGGGTCATATCCGCCGTCTCAGAGACAACAACGCTCTGATAGGTGTACCCCTCGTCATAGGGACTGAAACGGAGCGAGTTACCACCGGCCGAACGCAGTTGTCCTCGCTCACTTCTGTTCGGTGACGGCAGTTCAATGGGAAGATACGTCTCCGTCCGGCGCTTCGAAAGAGCCAAGAGTCCCTGTTCATGCACTTGGCGGTAGTCGTGGTTGCGCATAAGTGATTTCAGTTGTCGCAGCGTCTTGGCAGGAATCTTCTCTCCCATCTCCTGGCAACGCTGGAGAGTCCACGCAGCATCAGCACGCCATCCCGCAATCTGACTCTCCGCACGCAAGCGGTCAGCACGATAGCTTCGATTGCAGCGAAGCAATAACTCCTCTTCCCAGGGCACTTCAAAGACCAGATCGAACAGCCCAACCCATCCGACAAGTCCCAAAGGGTGAAACTCGAATTCCAGGTACAAGGCTTCCTCCCCTTCCGTCAGTGTGGAGAGGTCCACATGGTACCAACCGGATGCATTGGTCAACCGCTCCACCTGCTGAAGGCTGCCGGGCGTCTTTCCGGCACGGATAATCAGATAGGCATCATCGGAGACTTTCTGAAAGACGAAAGATCGGGCACGATACTTGAGCCAAAGTTTGGGAAACACCCCTTCTGAAGTGAGTTCCTTCGCTTTGAGGTGCATCCGACAGGTGTTCGACTGCTCCAGAGTCTTTCCATGCAACAGGTATCCGTCGCGGGATCCGATGGCCTGCACATGGACGTCTTCTCCCGTGATGTAATTCATCCACTCGTCTGTCGTAAAGTCCAGTTTCAGCAGATGATGACGCCAGGGAACCGGTGCGTACTCAGGCCATCCGTGTTCCTTGATCTCACGAAAGGTGACTTGAAGCAGTTCATCGTCGGCGTTGAACATTGAGGCATGATGGCTGCCCGCTGCAAAGGCAAAAGGAATCTCTTCGCAGAAGGTCTTCTGTCCACCCAATTCGATGTTGATGGCTGCGGGAATCCCGAACTCCCGATCCAAATCGGTGAAGGCAAGTTGTTCGGCTCGGGTGTAATTCCATTCGCCACCCATGCGCACTTCCTTCAAGACTCCCGCTTCATACGCTTCGGCGGGATCGTCAAAGACGCAGCCGAGTGCCCAGGTGTGCGTGTAGACAAGATCCCGCAGGTCACTGTTACCCAAACCTTCGACAACCCCTTGCGCCATTTGGCGATTGTATACTCGAAGGCTGCGACGAAGAAAGGCGATCTCCTCATCGGAGAAACCGTCCTCAGGATTCAGTATCACACCTTCCTGTCTGGCGGCAGTCACCATGGCTGGATTCACATCCGCGAGAATCCCAACCGGTGTCTCCGGCATTCCAGCGCCCCAGTAAGTGACCTCGTTGTCAATGACGATGCTCAAGACTGGGAAGGGCTTCCCATCGCTTTGATAGCGTTCCTTTAGTCCACGAAGAATCTGACCTGCTCGCTGAAACTGCTTCTGCTTGAAGGCGTTCAGGCGGGGATGACGAACGGTCAGCCATGGAGTGCTCGCCCACCGGTTGGGTACCGCAAGAAAATACCTTCCTTCGCTTGGAACATAGTTGATTTGCTGATATTCGGGGTCGTGCCAGCATCCCCCTTTTCCATCAAGACCACCAGGAGTCCCAGCCCACCAGGTGACTACCTGAAGTTCAAGGGGAAGATCGGCCTCGGCACATCGGGTCAGTGCGTCGTCCAGCCATTCCTGCAAGTCCCCTGGCGACAGATTCGCCACTGGAACCGCCGCGAGAAGACACATGGGCTTCATCTGTTCTGTGTCCGGCAGCATGGCACGGATTTCGTTCAGCCTCTCAACGCTGTCATTGTGACGGATGGTGGGTCCAACAAACATCGGTTGGGAAAAGTCCTTCTCCACAACGAAGGACTCCAAGTCTTCGTAGAGATACGCTTCCGAGAAAGAAATCGGCTTGTCGTTGCGGTTGACGATCTCAATTCTCAGAGACTGCTTTGGCTCACAGTCAGGCAGATCAATGAATGCCGAGATCGACCCTGTTCCAACATAGCGACGACAGCGAAAAGCAACTGGTTTTCCACCGACACAGACCAGATATGCAGGAGACTGCCCGTCTGCTGTGCGGAACTCTCGGAGCTCTAAGGTAAGGTTCCTGCCTTCTCGAACTCTGAGTTTGAAGTGAAGTCTGCTGTCACGGCTTCCAAGTTGGACTCCGGAAAGAGGAAGCGTCCGATCACCAAATGTCCACGTAAAGGAAACCGCCTGGACTCCTGTGCCGGAATATGTCCTGGTGTGGTCAAACTCGACATGGTCTACGAGCGCACCAGCCCCAAGTGCCACGCTGGGTCTAGTCCCCAGCAGAAGCAGGAAAGTGATGCCCGCAAGTTTCATAACAAGTGCACTGCTCATCGTCGCCACCTCTCCTGGAAACCCCTCTGAGTTACCCCACTGGAACTTCAACCTGCCAACATTTGAGATAGATGTCAATCAGTATTGACGCTTAGACGTACTGGCTCAGTTACACAAGGGCGGAGACTGTCATTCCGAACGACTGAGGCTTGGCGAAGGAGTGAGGAATCTCTCTGGATTCTGCAGTAAAGAGAGATTCTTCATCCCGCTCCCAGAGCGTCGCGGAACCTGTCCTGAGTCCTTCGGCTTTGCTCAGGATAGACTCCGCCGAAGGATTCAGAATGACAACCATACCCTGTGTAACTGAGCGGATACGCTTGGACGTGCTTGGAGTGTGTGATTGGGATGAATCGAGAGTGACTCGCGGCCGCTCTTCTCAGGAAACAACACAGTTTCGGCCACGTTTCTTGGCCTCGTAGAGATTCAAGTCCGCCTTGTGAACCAGGCTTGCTGCGTCATCCTTTTCCTCGTCAAAGTCGGTCACGCCAACGCTGATGGTAACGCCAGTCTCTTTCTCGACATTGGAGCGAAGCCTCTCGGCGACAATGTGGGCTCCACTGCGATCGGTTCGAGGCAAAATGATCGCGAATTCCTCTCCGCCGAAACGATAGCTGGATTCGATTCCACCAAAGGCCGTGTCAATCTGCCGACGCAGGGAGTGCTGGACCAGCTGACCCAGTTTCTCCAGCAGGAGATCCCCCATGAGATGACCTTTGAGATCGTTGTATTGCTTGAAATGGTCAATGTCGAACATGATGAGTGAAAGTGGGGCTTTATATCTCTTGGAATAGGTGACCCATTCGGCAATCTTCTTGTTGAAATATCGCTTGTTGTAGAGTTTGGTCAGGTCATCGGTAAGTGAGAGTTTTTCCAGGACTTTGTTGGTGTCAACGAGTTCCTGATTGACCTTGATCAATTCCTTGGTGCGTTCTTCAATCTTTTGCTCCAGCTCGGACATGATGATGGCAAGCCTCCTCTCCAGGAGCCACTTTGCCGTCAAGGCAGAAGCAAACTGCCGAATCTCATGCACATGAAAAGGCTTCTGTACGTAAAGCAACTTATCCGCTGGCGGAACACGACGGGCAATCTCCAGGGGATCTACATCGGAGTAACCCGTGACAATGACGATATTGATGAAAGGATCCAGAACGCGAATGCTCTCGGCGACAGAAACGCCGTCCGGCCCAGGAGGCATTCGGACATCCAGGAAGGCCGCCGAGAAGGGATCTTCGTCGTCAATAGAGGACCGAATCTTCTCAAGGGCTTCATCCCCCTGCGAACACAAGACCAGGTCAAAAACGGGACCCACCGGAACGTCCGCTTGGCCAACCCCGAAGATTTTTGCCTCCAGAGCTGCCATCACGTCATCACCGTCACTGGCTTGAGAAGGAGAGAGAATCTCACCGTAGAGACTGAGCACGGACGGCTCATCATCCGCTGCCAGTATCCTGAGATGGTCACCCATTAGGTCAATCCTTATGCCAAGCGCACCCCAGGCTTGGGTCAGTCGGCGGCGGGAAGCACAAGATGAAGACAGGTACCGTGGCCTGAGCCTTGGCTCTCGGCTCGAATCGAACCACCAAGCATCCTGAGAACATTGGCGCACCAATGCAATCCAGGGCCGGCCTTCTCTCCCTGCTTAGTCGAAAATCCCCGCTGAAATAACTGTCCCAGAACCTCGTCTGTCATGCCTTGACCATTATCCAGTATCTCTACGTGAAGGTTTTCCTTTCCTTGAGCCTGTTCCCGGTACGCCCGAACGGAAACTTTGCCTTCACCTTCTGACGATTTCTGCACAGACTCGGAAGCATTGCTGAGTAGACAGGCAATGATCTGAACCAGAGCATTTCTGTCGGTGCGAATCACCTGAGACCGCGCCTCATCGTCTACACTCAGATGATACCGCAGGAATTCCTGGATAGCAAAACTAGTTTTGGCAACGGCATCTTGTACGATATCACCAAGTTGAACCCGTTCCTTGGGTCTCTCCGAGATGTGGGATTCCGCGTCCTGTTGTGCCAGCAGTTGTTCAATCCGAACGATGTCCTCGTCAATCTCAACCAGTTTCCCCTGCGACTCCCGAAGAAAAGCACAGACCCTGTCACAAAAGATGACGAGATATTGGTTCAGATCCTTAGCTCTTTGCGGATCAACACTGCTCTGCGCCAACTCGCTCTTGACCGCCTCGATACGCTCAAAATGAGTGTTCCTAATTCGATCCCGAAGAAAAGTGATGGCTCCAGAGATCGGACTGAGCGAATTGCGCACATTGTGCAGGACTTCGGCGGCCACTTCCGCTTTCCCGACTTTGTATGAGTGCTCCAGAAGCTTCTTTCGGGCATCGGCAAGATGACCGACCATCCGGTCAAACTCACGTGCAAGAACACCGATCTCATCATCCCTGTCTGAGGCGAGTTTGGCGGAAAGATCGTCGGTCTCTCCCACTCGTACCATGTGATCTCTGAGTTGGATAACAGGTGACACAATCGCCTTGTGAAGCAGGGTCATCAACACGAGGAGGCCGATCAGCCCACCAATAAGAAGGGACACAGTCGCAAACAGAGTTGCCAGCCTGCCTTGGTTTGTGATGTGTCTTGGGAAGGAGACTTCTATCAACAGGCACGGGTGATTCGAATAGTCGGGAAAGACCTCAAAAATGTACTGCCTGGTCGCTGACGCCTTCAGATAGGGCACCGAAGTGGTTCCCTTCAACCGCGACAGGGCACTCTTTCCCTGAGGGGGGATATTCGGGTCTGCCAGGTGCCGGATGCTGATCTTCAGTTGTGTCTGCTCTTCAAGGGTCTTGATTCGGACAGCGTCGAGAAAACGCGCCATGATGAGTACTCCCGAGGGCGGTCCCTCGTGCTGACTACTCACAATCGGCCTGGATGCAAACAGCAGGGGGCCGGCTGAGGTCTGAATGATTCCATTGACAGTTACGCGTTCGTAGGGTCCAGGTGCTTTCAACACCGACATGATGGGATGTTCGACAGAAATTCCTTCCGTTGGAAACTCCTCAAGCGGAGTATATCCTTCGGAAGTCATCCGGATATCACGTGACCAAATCCGGTCACCGGTGGCACTGGCAATGTAGACAATATCCAGTTTGTAGTCTTCCAGAAGGGTCGGAGTCAGATTGGTTTCGGCAAAAGCCTCATTCCGATCCTGAGCATAGATGTAAATGTCATCCCAGGCAGACCAGTCGTGACAGAACCACTCAAGACCATGGATCTCTCTTTGGAGGGCTTGGATCGCTCGATTCATGTTCCGCTTGGCTTCTTCTTCTTCGAGCAGAACGAACCTGGGATAGATGACATAGTGTTGAACTCCGTAGTTCAGAAGAGCATACACGGCGAAAATGCCGAGAAGGATGAGAAGAATCTTCGTTCTAAGTGAAATTGTCACCATTTTCCCTATCCAAGTATCTATCGTGCCTCTCACGTCTCCCTTTGTCCCATCTTCCCCAGAAAGAACGCAAACCGGAGCAACAAGCCCCCGAAATACAATTCACGCTATCCTTCGAGCATTCTTCCATCAGCAGGCGCGTGGGCTATACCCACTCACGCTGATGCTTGCTCGGCAGACGGCAGACCTCTTTAGGACTCAGTGTCAATTTGGGATAGTCTACCACCGTCTGAGAGAAAAATGCCAATGATTTTTTTGCTTGCACCAATGCATGGAACTCCATACAATGAATCCGGTGGGTAGAGAATCTTTCAATTTTGGGAAAGCGAGGTGATGCTTCGCCGGATTTTGTCTTTCGCATGCCTTTTGAGGCAATAGCAACTCAGCAGTTTTTTTGAGTCAAGTTTGTTGGATTTTTCTTTCTATTATTTGAGGAGCAAGAGATGAGAAATAGAAGACTTGGTTTTACGTTGATTGAACTTCTTATTGTTGTGGCGATCATCGGCATCCTGGCAGCCATCGCCATCCCCAACTTCCTGATGGCACAGATGAGAGCCAAGGTGGCGCGTGCGCAGGCAGATATGCAGGCATCGGGAACTGCTATAGAGTCCTATCTGGTGGATAACAACGTCTATCCATTGGACTCGCCGGCCCCCGGACCTCATACCTATGTAGATGATACGCGCCTGCCGAACTCTCTGACGACACCTATTGCCTATTTGAAGAATGTCACTCAGATGCAGGATCCTTTCAGAACAGAGGATCCCATGCCCGCCGGCGCAGATGAAAACTACTACCGCCGCTATGAATACTGGGACTTCAAGAGCACTTACCTTGACTACTCCGACGCTTTCTGGAACACACGAGGCAACATCTACATCAATGGCAATGGAAGCTTCGTTGGCTATGGACGCTGGACAGTCAGTAGCTACGGGCCCGACAAAACCTATGGACCCTACGAGTTGGGCACTTTCGGTATTCGAGTTCTCTACGATCCGAGCAATGGAACCGTCAGCCCGGGCGAGATTATCCGTTGCCAGAAATTTGCCCAGATGAAGAACAACCATCGCTAGTTTTTCTGGGGCGGGATTTGACGACACATATCAGAAGAGAACCGTTCTGGTCAGAGGGTGACCGGAACGGTTCTTCACTTGCTTCGTGTCTTGTTCCGCTGTATTTTCAGTCCACAGTGATGAGGTTCTTTTGATCCTGGTAACTCTTTGGGAGATTGAGAAGACAATGAACTGCACTGGAAACATCCCTTTCATCGCCATACACGAGCGGAGCATTCCGGAAGCCTATGAGACGGCTCTCAGAAGGGTCTGGAACGAGGGTATCCCCGTCCGAACCGAATATGACCGTCCGGACGATCCACCCAGTCGAGATGCCACCGTCGCCATCGCCATTGAAGATCCCTTCTGCCAACCGCGCTTCCATCGTTCTTTTGCGGACAGCCTTGGCGCGCTGGCAGAATATGTGATGGAAGTGGTACACGGCGCCCACGATTACTGGGTGAAAGGTCGTTCGGAACTCGAGAAGGGATCTGAGAGTTCCGATACTCGATGGACGTACACTTACCATGGCAGGCTTTGCGCCTTTGAGATGGATGGAGAGACAACAGACCAACTGGATCTGATGTGTTCGAGACTGGCAAAAAGTCCTCATACCCGCCGTGCACAAGCCATCACTTGGAACACGCGCATAGACCCTCGAACCGACGACCCGCCCTGCCTCCAGAGAGTCTGGTGCCGCGTTGTAGAAACAGACGACAACA
>JAKQFZ010000402.1 GCA_029558215.1 Candidatus Omnitrophota bacterium | reverse complement strand
CACGAAGCACCTGCTGGAAGCCGTTGGCCGCCTCTTCCCATCGCTTTTCCTGAAGCGCCTGTTGAGCTTCGGCAAGGGTGACGTCAATTTGGCGTCCCGAACGCACGAAAGAGAATGCAAAGTAGAACACGATGCCAACTGCAACAACCCCGAGCGCAAGAAGGATTCGACGATTTCTCATGGTTCCGCTTTTGCCTCTGATAGTCAGGGATCAGATGCTATTGCTCTGTGCCCTTCGTGGCACAGAATACACACTTGACCCTGTGTCTGTTCCGTGAAATCGGACAGTCGCAAGTCAATGTCAAAACTCCACTTAAGACTAGACTTTCCGAATCAGCCTGTCAACTTGGAGTTTGGACACCATCTGCCTGAAGGGCAGTTGCAATCCCACGTTTTTGGGAATTCCATCCGTCGCCAAAAGGACTGTCACAACATACTGAAGTGCAAAGACTTGGAATGTGGACAGATATCTGGCGTCAATGACTTGGCTTAGGTAACTCCCTGACTCAAACATGTGTCGAGAACACCCCGGACAGAAGATCAATCGAACTTGTCACGGGCACCGGCAAAACGATTGACCTTCCACAGGCCATGCTCCAGAACCAGTTCAACACGGTAAGTTCTGCTGCTGCCTGTCTGTCCCGGTTCCGGTGCGGTATAGTTCTGGGTGACCTCAACCGTGGCAAGCGGGGAGCGGGGATCAATCACCTTGATTTCTGCCGCAGGGTCTGTGGGTCCGCTTCGCAAGAGGACATGCATCGCCATCTCGGCTGGATCTGTCTTCCGCTCTCCTTCCGAGAGTGTCCCCATGGCGGCTTCCTTGTCTGCTGCAATGGCTCGGTAGTTGTGATTGAACCACCAGTCATCGTCTTTGGTCACGCAGAACATGACGTCCTTGGCGTAAACTCCCCGACCTCCGGCAAGATAGTCCTGCGTCGTCTTCAAGTAATAACGAATGGAGTCTGTTACAGTCTGTTGATAGCGTTCTGCAGGGTTATAGGGCTTGGAACAGAACACCTGATACAAAACGTAGAGCACTACGGCTAGAAAGCACAACGGACCCAGACACCCAAAAGTGTACTTGGGTGGCAGACGTTCGTGAGAAGGATGGTAGTAATGCGCCGACCCGCGACCTGCAGGGTCATGGAGGCCGAGAGCATCGTAGTCTATTTGTTCAACCTGCTTCGCCATATGCACTTCCCCGGGGCTGTTTACCTTATCCCCTATGTCTTCTGATTATCATACGCCTATATTCTTCAGCCCGTCAACCACTGTTTGCGATTTTCGGACATTCTGCCCCTTTTTGACACTGGGCTCTGCCACATCTATATTTACTCCGCGGCAGGCAAATCATTCGCACTTGATGCAAAAATGATCCGTGGCCTGACCGACATCAAGGCCGAAGGACAACCGTTATCCGATGACCTACGAACAAAGCACGGTCATTGTCATCGTTTTGGCCACCATGGGTATGTTCATCTGGGGGCGCTGGCGACACGATATGGTTGCAGCTGGATCGCTCCTTGTGTGCGTCTTTGTCGGGATCATTCCTGCGGCTGACGCTTTTTCCGGCTTTTCTCATCCTGCGCTCATGACTGTGGCTTGTGTGCTGGTGCTCAGTCACGGGCTGCAGTTGTCCGGAGCCGTTGACGGTCTGGCACAGCGGGTGCTTCCCAAGTCTTCAAGCCCGACCGTCAGCATATTGGCCTTGGTAACTCTGGCGGCCTTGCTCTCCTCATTTATGAACAATGTTGGTGCTCTTGCGCTCTTGATGCCTCTGGGGATAAGAGTTGCCCAGAAACATGGAATTCCGGCAGGAAAAGTCCTGATGCCTCTCTCGTTTGCCTCGATTCTGGGTGGAACGACAACACTCATTGGAACGCCTTCCAACCTTATCGTGTCGGATTTCCGTGCGGGAACCGGACAGGGTGCTTTTGGCATGTTTGATTTCACGCCGGTGGGACTTGTGGTGGCCGTGGTGGGAGTGGTCTTCATTGCGTTTGTTGGCTGGAGACTCGTCCCTTCAAGAAAACGCACAGATACGGGGAAGTTTGACACAGCCTCTTACCTCACCGAAGTTCGGGTGATTTCCGGCAGCAAGGCACTTGGGAAGACGGTTCGGGAAGTGGAACAGATGCTGGATCAGGCAGACGCCCAGATCGTTGGCATGGTGCGCAATGATTTCCGAGTCTCCGCTCCCCATCCGGGAAGAATTATTCGAGAAGACGACATCCTCATCATTGAGACGGAGCCTTCCTCTCTTGCTCTCGCACTTTCCCATGTAGGGCTTCACCTTGAGGAGAGCCTTCCGAACGTCCGGGCAGAGAACCACGCGGCTGAAGGTGGCAACGAGAGTGATGTCCAAGCCAGGCCAAAGTCACAGAAGACTTCCGAGGACAAAGATAAATCTCGATTTGAAGACACCCTTCTTCAGGAACTGGTGGTGATGCCGGATTCATTCTTTGCTGGACAATCTGCGACAGAGATTGCCCTTCGAACTCGATATGGTATCAACCTGCTTGCCATTTCACGGCAGGGCAGGCGATCAGTCAAACGCTTGCGTTCAACCATGATACGGGCTGGCGATGTCTTGCTGATGCAGGGAACTGCCGATGCTCTGGCTGTTTTCGCCTCTGAGTTTGGATGTCTTCCCTTGGTTACCCGCGACATTCGGGTGCCGATCAGGGGACAGGCGGTCTACGGCGCTGCAATTATGTTCCTGGCTGTCCTGCTGGCGGCTCTGGGCTTGGTTCCGGTAGCCATTTCGTTTGCGGTTGCTGTGCTCGCCTTTATGGTATTGCGGATCGTTCCTGTTCGTTCTGTTTACCATTCTATTGACTGGTCGGTTATTGTACTGCTGGGAGCGTTGCTTCCTGTCGCCGAAACGATGGGGCACACTGGGGCGGCGGACGTGATCGCCCGCTTTCTGCTTCAAAGTGTTGCACAGGGACAACCGGAAATCTGCCTGACTCTGGTTCTTGTCTTAACCATGCTCATGACCGACTTTATGAACAACGCTGCCACGGCGGCAGTGATGAGTCCAATCGCCCTATCGGTTGCAGGGCAACTCGGAGTGAATCCGGATGGATTCCTGATGGCGGTCGCTATTGGATCCTCATGCGCCTTTATGACTCCCATTGGACACCAGAACAACACTCTTATCTTAGGTCCCGGAGGCTTTCGTTTTGGCGACTACTGGCGCATGGGTCTGCCGACAGATTTGCTCGTCATTGCTGTGAGTCTCCCCATGATTCTTCGAGTCTGGCCGTTGTAGTCTGCGGGGCTTTGGAGTTGCGAGCCGGGTCTTCTCTCACTCAGAGGAACACACCACAAACACTTCTGCTTGTGTTCGAACCTTCGGATATCACGATCACTGGCAGCAATGGCCTTCTCACGCTGAATAATCGATCCATGGATGGGTCGGTATCCATTCCGCCATACGGCGAGCAGGCCAACGCCTATTGGCGCGTGGGCGATGCCCTCTCATGGAAAGGCTTGCTCAGCATGGTGACACGTCTTCTGGACTCTCTGTCGGTAGGAGTAGTTTGAATCAGACTTAGCCCGCTTTGACAGAGGGTTTCCGTCTGCGCTATATTCATAAAGTCTGTTTGGTTTCCGGTCTCAAAGGAATGACTGCCAGGAGGGCGTCAATGGCTGATCCTTACAAGGACAAGCTGAAGGTTTCTGCAATCTACTCGGCAAAGAGATCGGTTGCAGCATGTTTTGTTGCCATTTTGGATCTTCGAATGGAAGACCGAGGTCTGCAACTGATCGTTCCCCAGTCTCGGGCGGTGAGACAGGGGGAAGTCATCGAGATTATTTCAACCAGTGAAGCCGGTGCTAAGCCAGGCGGAACAGTACAAACTGCATCCTACTTTGGTTTTGCGGAGGTGCAGTGTTCGGGGATGATTCTGGTCGGGGATCAGGTTCGCCTGGGTGGAGAGACCATTGCGCGAGTTGCTGGATTCGATGAAACACACGCACCCAATCATATCAACGTTGTTCTGAGTATGGATCCCGCCAGAACGGGAGCTGAGATGTGTCTGGCGATCGAGCAGGAAATCGAGTTTGCTTTCAAGGAGGTTTGAACGGTGGCTATTGCGCAGCAATTGAAGAATCTGGGGCTGGACATTCCCGAAGCGCCTGTGCCTGTCGCCGCGTATGTTCCAGCAGTTCGATCGGGGAATCTCATTTACACAGCGGGACAGGTGCCCTTTGTGAAGGGGCAGTTGGCGTTCAGCGGCAAGGTCGGATCGGAACTGACTGTCGAGCAAGGAGCTGAAGCGGCAAAGATATGCGTCTTGAACGCTCTGGGTGCAGTACGATCATTGATTGGTGATCTGGAGCGTGTCGTTAGAATTGTGAAACTGACTGGATTTGTGAACTGCGGTTCGGATTTCACCGAGCAGGCCAAGGTCATGAACGGAGCATCTGAACTCTTGCTTGCGCTCTTTGGTGACAAAGGCAAGCACGCGCGGTGTGCGCTTGGGGCAAACGCGCTGCCCTTGAATGCGGCGGTGGAATTGGATCTGATCGTTGAAGTTGAGTAACCGTTAAGGAGGATATAATGGCTCAGGAGCAGATGAAGTATCGTTTTCGGATGTATGAGAAACTCCAGAAGGAGATCCCTCAGATTTATGCGGAGTTGAAGGAAGCCGCCAAGGAACTGAAACTTAAGGATGATGAGAAGAACGCCATCGGTTTGACCGGTGCTATTTCGGGATGTCCTGGCTCTCTGCGGGACGACATTCTGGAAGCCATGCACCAGAAGGCGAAGAAGGTCATCTCGAACGCCGCGCTGGTGGATGAAATCCGTGACATCGTGAAGAGCTACTATGGTGACGATTACGATGCCTGTCCGGTCAACACCTGTGAAGCCGCGCTCTGGGTCTCGTTTGACTGTCTTGCCACACCTCCTTTCACCGGTCGCGGAGACAACTACCGAGCGCGTTACGTTGCCCCCTTCGAGAGACACCTGCATCATCAGGGGGGCTATG
This sequence comes from Candidatus Omnitrophota bacterium, assembly GCA_029558215.1. Lineage (GTDB taxonomy): Bacteria > Hinthialibacterota > Hinthialibacteria > JAKQFZ01 > JAKQFZ01 > JAKQFZ01. The sequence goes on along the minus strand of JAKQFZ010000402.1, from coordinate 5,007 downwards.
GACGACCGTTTCCGCCGAAATACAAGGATGTCTTGGCAGACCGTGGCTCCACCGCTGGAGAACTGGGCTTTGCCGGCAAGCGTCAGAATAATCTTGATACGGTCTTCGTGCCCCTGCCTGGAGCAAAGTACGATGTTCATGGCATCCGAAGCGCTCAGGTTTTCATGATGAAGAACGTGGATGCAGACCGCTCGGAGAAAGTCCTGCAGGAGTACGCAGCTCGACATGCCGACTCCCTGACCGCGGTCTCGTCTCTCGGATATGATTCAACCGGCTACGGCTACGGGGACAAGAAAAAGAACGGCGCACCGAAACTTCAATGCGCTCTCGCAAAGATCGCTCAGAAGTACAATGTCCCTTACATTGTGGACAATGCGTGGGGACTGCCTTTCGTCGGAACCGATCTCCGCAAGACCGGTGCAGATTTGATGCTTTACAGCATGGACAAAGCCAGTGGCGCTCCAACCAGCGGCCTGATTATTGGCAAAGAGGACGTCATGGTGCCGATTCGACGTGCTCTTGGTGTACATGGAGCGCGCTGGGGAACGACCTCTTCCTACGGCAAGGCAGCCTACGTGACCCAGGATCCAGGCAAGGAAGCCTTGTCGGGACAGATTGCCGCTCTGAAAGTGCTTCGGGACAATCCGGAAGTCATTGTCAATCCTCTTGAGGATCTTTATCGCCTTGTGGTCGAGGAATTTGACAAAATCAACCCCGTGTTGCGACCGTTCTTCCAAATTGAGAAGAGTTACAACTCATCGGCAATCGAAATCAACTATGAGTCCAGTTGGGAAGGCACCGGTATGGGAATTCCCGTCTTCAGCATCGAGGACATGTATTCGGGCAGTCACATTCTCCAGAATGGCCTTGCACAGATTGGGATTATCCCAACGATTGCATACGATGCCAACATATTCATCTCCGCTGGCTTGGGAACGTCGGATAACAAGGGTCAGTTGATTGTGGAGAAAATGCGCAAGGCAATTCGTGCTCTGGTTCTCTTGCTGGAGATCACATGCAAGCACGTAGGGCTGATCGGCTGACAGCCTGTGCTGCAGAATGCGAAGAAAGAGAGGCTCTTCAGAAAGACCTTTCACTTCGAGACTGTGTCGCAATCAACCAGAGTTCACAGAATGCTGTACTGAATGCAACGTCGAAAGTGAAGCGAAGAATCTCTCTGGGATACGAGAAACCCGTGGAGCCTTGAGAGATTCTTCCTTTGGTTCCGCAATGCCGGAACCACGCTCTCAAGGACACGACGCAGGGGTGTGTTTGACGTAGCCTCTTCATACAGAAGGGCAGATTCGAGGCGAGATCTATGAAACAGGATGTTCGTTGTTTGGCGCGCGTTGTGGATGCCATTGACCTTGAGACGGTTTTCGTGTGTTCCAGCGAACTGGAAGCCAAGGAACTGTCCTGGGAGCTCTTGAGTCACTTGGGACTGGAAGGCGACATCGTGAGCCTCCAATTCACGGGTTCCTCGGCACGAGTCAGACTTCGGGGCAATGTCCATCTCCCTGGAGACACCTACTCCTGGGGAAGGAGGGAGTCCTGATATGGCGGCGAAAGAACTGATTCTCTTCGTCCCTCTGGATCCCGTGCATGACGTTGGGATTCGACTCATCGAGCAGGGTCTGCGCGAGCAGGGCTACCTGACGAAACTGCTGCCCCCCGATCTTCCCATTGAAGACATCGTTCGCGTGGCGGCTGAAGAGGACTATGCCTTCATCATGGTTGGCAGAACAATCAGTTATCAGACCGCGGAGCTGATGGCAAGACTTGTAGACATGTTGGATCGTGCCGGTGTCCGCCAGAAAGCCAAACTGGTCGCTGGTGGGAAGGCCATGACGCCGGAACTGGCTGCAGAGTTGGGCTTCGACAAGGGATTTGACGCCAACACCAAGGTGGAGCACGTCGTAGCCTTCGTACAGGGACGCCCGATCACTGCGGACGACGATCAAGTCCGACGAGTCAAGAAGGACGTGACAGCCCCCTACAGTTACCAATGGAGAAACTCTGAAGCCGAGCAGTTGTGTTTTGCAGTTGCCGATCAGGTTCTCGACTGGGCTTCCAGGCACACCAGTCCGGGCGTCGCCCGTGCGCAGCTGAGAAAACTGATTCTGACCTGTGAAAGCGATTCAGAAAGGAATCTCCTGCGCCTTGAGTATGCGTCTCTTTGCGATCCGTCCATCGCTTCAGCCTATCGTGAAGGCATCCCCGTCGAGGGAACTCGATGGATCGAGCCCCATGAAGTGGACTTGTTGGAGCAAATACCCGCCACGCGACGTCTGAACCCGATCAGAACGAGCGATGCACAACCTTTGGTTATCTTCTTTACTGGAAGCGGCTGTCCGATTATGGACATTCAGCACAACCGTATCGCCGCGGAATGCGGAGCGGATGGGACGATAGTGATCTGCCCTTCCTGGGCAGCTCGGCGGGAAGGCATGCTCAGCGAATTGGTCACCCATCAGCACGATGGCACCGTGCCCAGTGTTGAGAATGTTCTCTTGATGAAGAACTACCTTCGCGAAGATCTCTACTTCCAACTTCGTGCCCATCGAGGACTGAACACCGCAGAGACCAGTGTGATTGCAGTTCATGCTGGAGTGGACTTCTGCAAGGTCAACCCTATCTATGGTTCACTGGGCGGTGGCACTGATCCGGAGCGACTTGTTCTGGATGCCGTCTACGCGATACGCACGGTCGCCGAGGCGGGCACTCCCTATGACATGCCGGCCAATGATGAACTGTGCGGCATTCCCTTTGCAAAGAATCTTGCCGGTATGTTGGTAACGGCAGCGATTGGCTTGCGTGTCGGGGGAAGGCCGATCATGAAACCTCTCTTCTGCTATTCACCCAATGTCATGGTTGGCGGTCAGATGAAGGACAACTATGTAGATTACAATGCCGCAAAGATCGCCGCGCTACGAGGGATCATTGACGCTCCCATCTGGCCTGGTGAGCCCGTTGGTTTCTACACACATGAGGATGACCGATGTCAGTCGGCGACTACGACGGCACTTCATGCGGCTCTGGCGGCTTCTCTGGGCGTAGACCTTATGACCTTTGCTTCGACGGATGAATCCTACTCCCGAGGTCCCATCACCATCGCGTCCCGTGTGGATACATTCAACGCCCTTCGCGCCATGTTTCGCTTTTTCGGTTCCACAAAGATCACGCCAACGTCCCAATGTGATTCCTTTGCGGATGAGATCACCGAGGACGTTCTGGCAGTGCTTCGACAGGTGCACGAGAGAGGAGACTTCGTCCAGTCACTCTACTCAGGAGGTTTTGGAACACCCGAAGAAGGCGGACACCCAGGGCTTTCCGGCAGAGGCACGGTCAGGGTGGGGACATAGCCACCACATATACTTCTTTCGAGTGCATTGAGGTTGCGCAACTGCGGAGTCAACATGGTTCCTGTCATCGGTTTCATCGGAACGGCGAAAAACACCGGAAAGACGACGGCACTTTCCGCCACGATGGCCGCCGCTGTTGAGCGCGGGAAACGTGTTGTCGTCACGGGTATCGGATACGACGGGGAAGTCATTGACAATCTGACCGAACTCCCCAAACCTCGCCTTCATTTCCCAGCAGGCACTTTTGTCGCAACCGCATCGGTATTTCTCGAAAACTCCGAGGCACGAATCGAGAAAGTCAAGAGTTCACATATCACAAATGCGCTTGGTGAGATGATTCTGGGTCGCGTGGTCAAAGAGGGGAAATTGGTCATCGCAGGACCACCCACTCGGCAGGGTCTGGCACACATTCTCCCGTGTCTGAGAGATGAAGGCGATCTGGTACTGGTGGACGGTTCGATCAGCCGACTGGTGCCGTTGATGGAATCAGATGCGGTTGTCGTGACGACAGGAGCCGCCAGAAACACCGATCTGGATGTGCTTGCGTATGAAGCCAAGGGCATTGATGCGGCATTTCACCTCCCTCGATGCAACGCCTCGGAGATTCAGTCGCTCCAAGCGGAACAGGTGACCTTGATTGGATCGGATTTCACGGAGTCCCTTCCGACCAATTCCCTCCTTTCAGAGCGACAATGGCAGCTCGTGGATCGCTTTCTTGACAGAGATCTTCGTTTTGTCTACGTCCCCGGAGTTCTTCTGCCACAGGCATTTGTGAAGTGGACGGAACAATTCAGAGACAAGAAGACTTCCATTGAGTTTGTAGTCGAAGATCCGGCATCGGTGCTCGCTGGCATCAACCCCGCGCTTGTGCTGGATGCTATCGGAGCAGCACGTTCGACGAGAGTGAGGCTCTCCTGTCGGCGCCCGGTTCCTCTGTTGTCGCTGCTCATCAACCCATTCTATCCCAAGGAGAAATCACGGGGACATTCCTACGAAGCCGCCTACGTGGACGCAAACCTCCTCAGATCGCGTATAGACAGTGGTGTCAATGTTCCTGTCGTCAACGTCCTTCACGATGGCATCTCTGAACTGCTCGACGCGATGCTCCGTGTCAAGCCCTCTTGACCGTTCTCGCTGCGTTTCTTTTCATTGAAGTCAGCAACACCGCTGCAGTCTGCATTTCGGTGCTATGCTTTCCTCTTTGCTTATTGACTGTTTTGATTCCGGCATGATAACAATCGCGCAGATATTCTTGATGAGCGAGGCATATTTCTATGATGAAAAGATTGTTTGCAGCCGTGTTTGTGTTCTCCGTCGCCCTGTACTCTGCGGGATCGACCTTCTGCGCAGAATCTCCTCAGAGTGCACAGGCAGTCAGACTCAGTCCCGATCTGCGCCAATTGGCAGTCAGCGGGAAATCTCAGGAAGTCCCTGTTTTTGTCTTCCTCTCCGGAAAGGCAGATTTCAAGCATCTGGTCAAGGATGCAAAAACATGCAGACTTGCTGGAGAGACAATCGTAAGAGGCAGAGTCAGCGTTGCCGATCTGGGCAAACTCTCAACCCTGCCTGGGGTTGCCTACGTCTCTGGTTCTGGTTCCAGGCAGGCACCGGTTCCGCCGGAGCCTGAAATCACTGGGAAGAATCC
>JAKQFZ010000396.1 GCA_029558215.1 Candidatus Omnitrophota bacterium | reverse complement strand
GGTTGGGAACCGCTCACGTTGGCGAGTTCGGATAATAAGGATGTCTGGATCGAACGCTTCGGTTCTGGGAAGAACCTCTACCTGACTATTTACAACTCCGCATCATCACATCAGACCACGCTGGTGACTCTCGATGAGCGTCTTGGTGCAACGCCTCGAAGCAGAGTCATGAATCTGTCAACGGGCAAGCGCATTCGCTGGACAGAGCGTGGCAAGAGTTTTCGTTTGACACTTGACTCAGAGAACGTCACGGTCTTCAATATCCGTCGCTGATGTGATCTAGGCTCCGCGATAGATACATCTCGAATGAACATCCAAAGAGGTGGGACATGAGATTGCAGAAATCGGCAATGCTTGCATCTGTTTCGTTCCTTCTGATCACATCCATCGTAATTGCCCGACAGGTCGCCGCAGATATTCCACCTGCCACAGTTACAGTAGACTCGACCTATCCAGGCTACACTTCTGCGGTACTCACTGACGGCAAGTGGTATGAAAAGGGGAGTGAGAATCCCAATGAATGGGGTCCTGACCGTCTCGGCAATGGAGGCAATACCTGGGTCTCAACTGAAGGTTCCGTGGATCACTGGATTTGTTTGGAATGGTCTGAGCCAGTTTTGCTCGACAAAGTCATCGTTTGGTGGAGCCTTGCCGAATGGTATTCTCGTGCCTTCCGTTTGGAACACCTTCAGGATGGCCAATGGACGCCAGTAAGATTCGGTGAAGGATGTGAGGGATGGTTGGCGGCGAACGACCGTCAGACGATCATCCCGCTGACTTCCGTTCGCACCAAAGCAATTCGTCTTCTTCAACCCGCAAGGGGTGGCGGTTCAAGAGCCATGTTGGCCGCTCAGGAAATCATTCCACTGCATTGCGGTGATGTATCCACAGATCTGGTCGGTGCTCGCAGACTTTCTCCCGAGGCGTACTCCCGCCTGGGTTCTTCTCCACTGGCCAGGAACATTGCACGCTTGTCAGACGAGTGTACCGGTGCATCGTTCCCCCTTGTCTGGTCTGCCAAAGAGAAGGAGCAACCCATTCCCGCACTTGCCGACGGCGATCTGCATGCCAAGGCAACAGATTTGACCAGAGGAATATCCGCTGGAATTCGTTGGCCTGTGGAGCATAGCATCGAAGGCGTGGCTGCCACCTTCGGCGAAACCCTAACGCAACAGCCATCGTTGGCAGTTGAGTTCCATGATGGTCGCCGCTGGACACCCGTCAGATTCTGCCTGAAGAGCCACACAGATTTTCCACAAAGGAGACTCGAATGGTCTTTCGAACCGCTGGCAACAAAAGCGGTTCGGATTCGTACTCCTGAAAACGAGGATTCGTTTGCTCTGGCGGAAATCGAGGTTTACCGAAACCTCCCGGAGAGCAAGACGATCTGGCCTGAACGGTTCACCGCCCCAGACGGACTCAAACAGGAAATCCTGGCTCTGCCCGAAGAGCCCTCATTCGAAGTGCTTTCGTCCTGCGCCCTCTCGATGCGAACGGCACGGGCGCTTCTGGGTCTCAAAGATACCAGGCGCGAAGTTGGGATAGGTCTTGATGGGACAGTGGACGGACGCAGCAGAATTGAATTTCGCATCGGATCTGAACAGTATCGTCTTTCCGAATTCCAGGACGCGCTTGAACGAGTTCTCATTGACGGCTGGCGCCCTGGGGTGGAAATCCGATGCACCTTCAAAGAACTTGAAGTCCGCCAAACGGCATTCGTCGCTCCCATGAAGGAAGAGGGCAGCTCTGGCGCTTTGATCATCCATTTCGAAATAGCCAATCTCTCTAAACAACCCATAAGAACCTTCATCGAAGCCGAGATCTCAAGTGAGCAGGATGCACCTGCTTCATTCGTCGGTGATGCCTTGATAAGAGACGGCAAGGCTGCCTTGATTTCCACCAAGAATTCGCGAGTCGGTGAGGCTGCCAATACAATGTGCGTTGATCTGGACATAGTTCCGGGTCGCAGCCAAAACGTTCTCTTCATTGAGCCGCAGGATCCTGTTGACATCAACGCGGATGTTGAGCCTTACAGATCTCTTTGCTTTGATAAGGCACTTGGGGCCTTTCGACGATACTGGGACGACTGCGTGAGTACAACGACCTCTTTCGAGGTACCCGAACCGCAGATCAACAGAACAATTAAAGCCGTCATTGCCCAGTGCTTCATCAATGGCGACGGTAATGTCATGCCCTACGGTTCCTGGCCATCCGTCTATGAGGACGCGTTATTCGGTATTGAAGAGAGCTATCCGATGCTTGCGCTTGCCATGTTCGGATTTGGCGGAGACGCCCAGCGCTATATGGATGGAACCTATCTCACCTCGGATTTCCTTCGCAAGGTTGACAACTATGAGACAGTGGATGACCGACACCAACAATACCGCAACGGTCTACAACCTCACTACGCGGCAAGCCTCTATAGACTCAGTGGCGATGACTGTTGGATTCGCAAGCATCTTCCTTTGCTCAAGGCTTGTGCCGAATGGACGATATCCGAGCGCCGCAAGACCATGCTTCTTGAGGATGGACAGAAACCGCTCCATTGGGGACTGTTGCCGAAGTGGTCTTACGGCGGGGACATCTTTGCAGTGCAATGTTACGCACTCTACGCAAATCTCTGTTGCTGGCGTGGACTTGTTGACACCGCATGGCTGCTGGATAAACTGGGAGATACTGAGACCTCAAAACGATACTACGATGAAGCACAGGATTATCGCGCCGCCATTGACTGTGCTATTGAGGGCAACTATCAGGCGGATCAACAGCCGCCATTCCTGCCCTTGAGTTTGTATGCAACCAAACCGGACGAAGAGATGGACTACTATCAGCTTTTTGCGGGCTGTCTGCTCGACATTGAGCCGTTCACTTCGGACAGTAAACACCTTCGCTGGATCACAGACTACCTTGAAGAAAGCAACAGAACCCTGTGTTTCCTTCCTCGATTCCGGCACCTCGGCTCCGGGGTGTTGGATGCACTTTATGGAAAGGGGTATTTCCTGACATTGCTGCATTCAGACTCCATCCGCGAGTTCCTTCTGGCGTTCTATGCTTACCTGGCATTCAATATGGAACGGGAAGTCTTCACCTCGCGTGAGACGAACATCCTGTACACCTCCGATCTTCATGCAAGATCAACATACGGCGCTGCTGAGATCAGTGAACCACTCCCCTGCGGGAGTGCGGTCGCTCTGCATCTCATTCGTCATGCCTTGGTAACAGAAGAACGAGGGCATAGTGGCACATATTCAGGGAATCTTCTTCTGCTCGCCGGTGCCCCTCGTGCCTGGTTTGCGGCAGGTGAGACCATTCGCATTCGAAATGCCCCGACCTATTCAGGGACAGTTGATGTGGAAGTCACATCTCGAACCGATAGAGGACGCATCGAAGCGTTGATCAAGCCACCCAAACGCAGCCCCTGCGGCACCATCCGACTTCGCCTGCGTCACCCTGAAGGAAAGCCGATCCGAAGCGTGACCATAAACGGCAAACCACACGACAATTTCGATAGAGAAGGGGAATGGATCATTCTTCCGAAGAATGCGAAGGATGACCTGAAGATCGTCGCTTCTTACCATTGAGGGATTTGACGCCAGAGAAGACCTCTTCTTTCCCGAACATGCATCTTAGAGGACGCAGTGTATCAGATCAGCTACACAGACTCTGCCTTCTCTTGGGTCTCTCTGGCAGAATGTGCTATCATTAATCATAGTCTAGTCTGAATGTGAGGTGCAACTGTGTCCGAAGGATATTCAGCAGTCACCGGGCGCACTGTTTTCCGCCCTAGAATTCACTCTGTCTGGACATCCCTCTGACTGGTCTGCCAGACTAGAGCAACATTCTTGTTGCGACAAAATGTCTTGAGGTTCGATGAGCACTCTTGGGTTTTAGCAGTGTGTGTTGTCTAGCACAGCACAGGGGGCATTGGTATGAATCGCTCAGTGTGCACGGGTGTGATTCTGACCGGCTTGCTGTTGTCTGCAGTTCACGCGCACGCGCAGGTTGGTCTGGATGCTGAGTTTGCCGGTTTTGGTGCAAGAGCCCTGGGCATGGGCTCAGCGTTCATCGCACTTTCGGACGATGCCACTGCATCTGAGTACAATCCTGCTGGGTTGGTGATTCTCGAAAGACCGGAAGTGGCGATCCAAACGTCCTACCGGCTGGACAGACACCGGGAATTGCAGCCGGTGAGTTTTGGCAATTGGCTCGGCCAGGGCGCCCGAGGCGCTGCCCCCAGAGAAAACGAATACGATTCTTACTGGATTCCGTCATTTGCCAGTTTTACCTATCCCACAAAGTGGGCGGTTGTCTCCATCTGCGAGTACAGCCCCATGTATTTCAAGCGAAGCCTCACCGATTCTTCGGGACGGTATTTCATCAAGCGCGACTGGGAGACGCAGTTGACAAACTACGGAGTGTCGGTGGGATTTGCTCCGTTTTCGAAGTTGTATCTTGGCACAACGCTGAAGTACGGGGATTTCCGCTATCGCCAGAGAGACACGATGTCGTCAGGGACGTTTCTGAACTCATTGGAAGGCAATTCCCTGGGCGCCAATTTTGGATTCATCTGGAAGATGCACCCCTGGTTTTCGCTGGGTGGTGTTTACAAGACATCTCAGAATCTTGCAGGCAGCTACGCTTCCACGCGTGTTCATCTCAAGATTCCCCGAACGGTTGGGATGGGTGTCGCATTTCATCCCAATGATCGGCTTCGAATTCTTGCCGATGTAGATCAAATCGAGTGGTCAGAGTTTATGAAAGAGCGCAACACATTGGAGCCAAACTACGACCGAGATGATGTGTTGAGATACCATCTGGGCGCGGAATACCTGCTCAAAGTGTTCGGTGAGGCAACGCCATCGCCGACCGCGCTCTTTGTCCGCTGTGGAGCGATGCGCGAAGACTCCAACAGGCTTTACTATCATGGTACGTTCGAACCCTTGCGGAAGGCGTTTCCAAAAGAAGAGCCCATCAACCATCTCTCATGCGGTCTGGGTGTTGCCCGCAGCCGATACCAACTCGACTTTGCCGTGGATGAGAGTTCGAAAGGCACCCAATTCATCCTCTCAACGGTTTTGTATTTCTAGCAACCGCAACCGAGATTCTTTGTGCTATTGTGTTCGGCAGTATGGAGAGCAGATCAGCGCGCACATTTCGCTCTGAAGCCTTGACCGTGGGGTGGCTCCTGACCGGCTTCTTGGTCATTGTTGCAGCCTGCCTCATTCTCAATCTTGAACTGCTGGCGATGCTTATTGGTGCCGGTCTCGCGTTCATTCTGGTCACGCGATTCTACCGCCTGTCCTGGATGATCATGATTGTGCTGCTCCCTTTCTCGCTTGAGATTGGGGGCGAAAAAGGCGAAGCCGGTCTCGGGGTGACTCTGCCTACGGAAGTGTTGGTTGCTCTGCTCGGCGCTGGTTTTGTGGTGCGTTGCCTGTTGAAGATGCGCATCAAGTACACCCGATCACCCATCAACCCACCACTGATTCTCTTCATTCTTGCCTGTGTTCTCAGCCTGCATGCGACGGCTCATTTCCGAGTCAGTGTCAAGGCTTTGATCCGGGATGTCTCCTACATATTCTGTGGTTACTACCTGGCAACTCAAGTGCTGACGACTCGAAGACGTATCCTCTTGCTGCTCGTCGCCTGCCTGCTCAGCAGTGGACTGCTGGCCGTCTATGGCATTGCCACACAGGCTGTCCAGGGATCCTTCAGAGCTTATCAGGAAATTGCCTCTCCCTTCTTCAGGAATCACTGTATCTACGCCGCCTTTCTTGCTCTGTCGCTCTCCGTGGCCATTGCCTTCGCTTTGGGCTGTTGCCATGCCGGACGAAGGGGACTTCTCTATGCGTTCATCGGACTGTTCGCCGGAGCGATCATGCTCTCTTTCGTTCGGGGAGCCTGGTTGAGCCTTGGGGGAATGTTGCTCTTTAATGCCTGGGTATTTCGAAGACGCATTGACTATCGGGTGGTCACAGCAATTTTCCTCGCTGGAATTCTTCTCGTTGTCGTTCTGGTCGGGGTCGGTGTTGGCACGAAGATACTTGAGAGACTCGGCACAATTGCAGACACAGGATACTCTGCCAACTTTGACCGACTCGACCGCTGGGCTGCAGCGTGGAGAATGTACCAGGATCACCCTCTGGCCGGAGTGGGCTATGGAACGTATGCTGACCGAAGAAAGGAAGGCTACATTCACTATAGGTCTGCGTATTCAAGTAGAATTCGGATGGGCGCGCACAATCTCTATCTGGAGATCCTTGCGGAAACAGGAATCTTGGGACTGTTCGCCTTTCTTTGGTTGATGTGGCGGTACTTTGTGGGAGCAGCGCGGAGCCTTCGTCACGACAGCGACCCATTTCGGGTCTCTCTCATTGTCGGATCTGTCGGAGCCGTGATCACGTTCCTCACCCACGCATTTGTCAATAACCTCGGCCCGTCTGATAAGATGTTCATCACATTCTGGCTTCTGATCGCCCTCGTTCCGATCACATCACGTCTTCGGGGGACCGAGGAAGCGTCACGAGCATCGTCTCCTGCGGTTCCTGAGGTATCTGGACCATGAAAGCTCTTATTGTTGACAAGACGGGTGTGATGGATTCAGCACATGAGAGATGCATGGAGTTGGCGTGCGTTGAAGGGGTGGACTTGCATCTGTTGACACCCACGCAATGGATTGAATCTGGTCGCGTGGTCAAATGGACACCTCGACATCCGACCTG
>JAKQFZ010000390.1 GCA_029558215.1 Candidatus Omnitrophota bacterium | reverse complement strand
AACGATGCTCTCAAGAGGTCATTCATCAAAAAAGCCTGTTTGGCGGAGAACCAGAATAAGTCGATCGTCGAGAGTTCCTGGAATTCTCTCTCCACGGTAGTGTCGGCGCATGAGGATGTGCAATAGATCGGACACCTGTTTTATGAGCTCAGGCGCGATCTCGAACACATGGCGAAGAACAAACTCCTTAGTGGCATTTTCTCCTAAAGATCCGGGTGTGAACTTTTCGTGGGCTTCGTATAGCGTATCGAGATCCCCACGGTCCAGTGCTGCCAGCACAGGGTAGCAAAGATTCGGGAAGATACTGACAAGGGAGAACGTGATCGTCCGTCCGGCTTGCAGCAGATCAAAAGGCAAGGTGCTGAGATCCTCCCCCTGAGCGCGCAATACAACTACCAGGTCTGTCTGCTCTCCACGGTCCCAACGTGACCGGAAGGTGGATTCGTAAGCGTATCGAAACGCGGCATGGTCATCGAATGAAATCAATTCGTAGCCACGTTCCCGGATGCCTTCCAGGATGGCTTCTTCCAGCAACAGGCAATCGGGATCTGCCACAAGTGTGAGTCGCGCGATTTTCGGTGAAAACTCAGACAGAATCTGGTCACGCCAGCTACTCATGCCCCTCACCTTCCACTCGAATCAAAAGCAATGAAATCATTTCTGGGAGGACCTCCGCTTTGTGCTCCAACTGGTCCGCCATCTCGCGCTCTTCCCGAGCCAGGAGCGCCAATCGGTGGTCGCGCACCTGCGGGAGGCCGATTCGTTCAATGGAGCTGCGCCTGGTGCTGAAGGCGTACGCAGCCTTCTCCTTTTCCCGAGCCAGCGCAGATCGTTGTTCCTGAACGAGCGATTGGTAGATCGCGCTGCCGTGATCCTCAGCAGCTTGTTGGAGACGGTCATAGACATCCTTCGATGATTCGCAGTCCATGAATGAAATCAACTGTGAATCCGCGCCCAGAAGCTGATCCCAGATATGCCTTGCGGTCGGCGCTAAGATCCTGCCATCTTCCGCTAAGAAGAGGGGCAGGATCCGGATGCGGTTGCATTCCATGGTGGAGATTGAGATTCTCCAGATTGACCAGTAACCTTGAATCTCCGAAGCCACACCAGGAAGTCGTATCACCGGAAGCGGTTGTCCTGGTGCAAACCGTGGTAGCCTCATCGCCAGCCCTCGGATTCGTGGTTCCTCCAGCGTCAGATGATGAGCGGTCGGGATGGTTTCCGCTTCTTTGCCTGTAAAGACAACGTTGTTCATGACTTCGCCATCTGGCCAAACCAACTCCCAGGTCCGGTGTTTTCGTTCCGCCTTGCCTCCGTGAGCGTTCAGGTAGCTCACGGTCAT
>JAKQFZ010000380.1 GCA_029558215.1 Candidatus Omnitrophota bacterium | reverse complement strand
AAGCCCATGGCAATAACCACCGAAGGCTGCGACCGGATGCTGCGCGCCTGGGTCGCCTCCGGAAAGCAGTTCATGATTGGCTTCAACATGCGCTACATGAACATCTTTCGCGTCATGAAGGACGCTATTGATTCGGGGACTATTGGTGAGGTGAAAGCAGTCTGGGTGCGGCACTTTGTCGCCCACGGCGGCCGTTGGTACTACCATGACTGGCACGGCACGTCGCGCAACACCACCGGCCTTCTGCTCCAAAAGGCGTCACACGATCTGGACATGATCCATTGGATCACCGGCAGATACACGACGCGTGTCGCCGCATCCGGCGGACTGGACTACTACGGCGGAGACAAGCCCAACGACCTGCACTGCATTGCATGTCCTGAGAAGGACACCTGCGTGGAGTACGACCATGTCAACGCCGCCTCGGACAACAAAATGGATTTATGTGTGTTCCGCAAAGAGGTGGACGTGGAAGACAACAGCATCGTCATGATGGAACTGGAAGGCGGTATCCACGCCAGTTACATGCAGTGCCACTTCACCCCGGACTACTGCCGCAACTATACCTTCATCGGCACAGAAGGACGGTTGGAGAATCTCGATGACGGTTCGAAAGTCATCATACGAATGCGTGACCGCTCGAAACGATGGCGCAATCTATCTCACTACGATCTGGATGTGAAACCAGCGTCCGGCGGACATGGCGGAGCCGATCCTCTAGTGTGCCGGGATTTCGTCGAGATGCTGTTGCACGGTAAGCGCCCACTGGCAACACCACTCGCAGGACGGATGAGCGTTGCCACAGGATGTGCCGCCACGTGGTCATTGCGAAACGGCTGGCAGCCGGTGACAATCCCACCAGTTCCTGAAGATATTCGGGAAAAGGTCTACTAGATGCTCGGAAAGTGGTGACCGCCTCTGGTCGTTCGGACGCTGATTGAGTCGAACTCGTCTTTTTGTGCTACTCAGCCGGGTTCTTTCCCTCGATGATCAGATCCACTCGGCGGGAGATTTCGCGCAGATGAGCCTCATCTCCTCCGGGCAGTTCGCAGGTCAGCCAGCCACTGAATCCGACCTCATCCAGTGCCTGCATCACTCTGGGGAAGTCCACATCACCTTCGCCCAGCGGAGGCCACGCACGATCGGAGCGGCGGAAATCCTTGATATGGATCTTGTCTATCCGTGTACCCAAGGTGAGAATCCAGTCTTCCGGCCAGCCAAAATCCACCACATTGGCCACGTCAAAGTAAGCCCGAACCCAAGGTGACTGGAACTCGTCCACGTATTTGGCGAACTCCAATGGACTGAGAAGAAATTTGTTCCAGACCTCTTCAACATTGATCTTGACTCTGAGTTGCTCCGCCAGAGGAATCGCCCGCTTGAGACGCTCGTAAGAACGCTTGTAGGCATCTACATAGCGGGTGTCTTTGTTGACCACTGCGGGCACAAGCAGGACACCGTCCGCACCAACTTGTGCTGCAACCTTCAGCGCGGCGGCCAACTCCTGAAGCCCCTCATCAGCGACTTTCGGGTCGGGATGCGACAGCGGTTTGCCCCATCCACCAAAGATAATCGAGTGCGCCGGAATCCCCGACTCGGCGACGGCTTTCTGAATGTCCTCGACGGCTTCCGGAGCGGTGAGGGGCGGAATCTCAATTCCATCAAACCCCACGTCACGTGCCAACTTGAACTTGTCCGTTGTGCTGAGGTTGCCCTCAACCATACCCAGAATGATCGCTTTTTTGAATCTCTTCACGGCAGTCTCTCCTTCATCCGATGATACACTGAATGTCGTCAGACCAACCGCCGCGGCTCCAAGCACCGCGCCCGTTTTGGTCACCTTGTCCAAAAACACTCTTCTGTCCATGCGTTGTGACATGCGGGCACCTTCCTACACTCTCGGCAAAGACCACGGTTTTCGGTAATGCGACTGCGCCATCTGACGCGCCTTCCTGCTCCCGACAACCCGCTGACGCTTCGCATCCCATTCAACACGCTCCCCCGAAAACAGTGCCACATGCCCAAGCGCTATCGCAAGAGTCATGGGGAAATGATACTCAAAGTTACACAACGGCTGCACGCGTGTCTTGACCCCATCGAGGAATTCCCGCACATGACCTGGCGAGGCAGGAATTGTTTCCTCAGGCGGTGAGAAATCCTCCTGCTTGATCCCTTCCAGGAAGATCGAGTAGTTCGAATAGTCCGCAGCAAGCGTTCCGTTGGTTCCATGGAAGAAGACGCCCAGCCTGCGTCCCCTGTCGGGCGAAGCACCGAAGCCAAAATTGTATCCATTGCCGGCGGTATGAATGAAATTCATCGAAAATCCCGGGTACTCATAGAGAATGTCCACGGTATCCGGAATGTCCGTGACATCCTCCATGACAAAACGCCCACCAGCAGCAAGAGCAGCGCTGGGTGCACCAGGATTCATCGCCCAAAAGGCCAGATCCATGATGTGCGGTCCCAGTTCATTGACCCAACTCATGACGAACTCCTTGAAATACCGGTGCCCGCCATCCTCAAAAAGAGTCTTGTTGAAAGGTTTGTTCGGACCAGGCCCCAACCAGAGATCCCAATCGAGCCCCTTGGGTGGGTCGCTGTCCTCAACGCCTTTGAAACGCCCGGGACTCTCGTTCAAAGTGACCGCAGTACGAACATTCATGATCTTGCCGAGCACTCCGGAACGAACGATCTCAACCACTCGACGATAGTTGTTCATGGCATGAATCTGCGTTCCCAGCTGCGTGACTCGTTGGTACTTCTTCGCAGCCGACGCAACCGCAACCGCCTCGTCAGGGTAGAGACACATTGGCTTCTCGCAGTAGACATCTTTGCCCGCCTGCATGGCACAAATGGAAATCAAGGCGTGCCAATGAGGCGGCGTGGCAACCACAATGACATCGCAGTCGGATTCGTCCAGAAGTTTTCTGAAATCCCTGTAACCCTTCGCTTGTACACCAGCGCGCTTGATCGCCTCTTCGATACGAGGCTCATAGACATCACAGACAGCGGTGACTAGGACGTCCGACTGTTCAAGGAATTCGTTCATCAAGTGCGAACCACGTGGCCCAACACCGATAAATCCAACCCGAATCTTGTCGCTGGACGAGGTGGTGGGCTCTGGCTCTTTCCCTCGGACATCCCTGGTTGCCAGTCCAAGTCCGGCAGCCAATCCAACCGCCGACGTTGCCTTGAGAAAATCCCTTCTTGTGACTTCTGCTTGAAGTCTCTCCTCCATGCTCATGTTGAACTCCTTTCAACAGGTCCTGAGTTGTGGAACGTGTCCTCGCGCCGGCACTGACAGAACGACTCAGAGCGATGCCAAGAGGCTGAACCAGAAAAGCGCCCCCCCATCGGGGCCAGTGCAGACTCCGATCTCCCCTTTGTGCATATCAATGAGCTGTTTGCTGATGGCCAGTCCAAGACCCGAACTGGACTCCCCGCCAGTCGGTTTGTTGCTCAATTTGGTGTACTTTTGAAATGCTTGCTGCACGTCTTCCTCTGTCAGCCCCGGGCCTGTATCCTGAATCTCGACAAAGACCCTGTCCTGAGATGCTCTGGTTTTCACCCACACTTGAGAACCTTCTCCACAGAACTTGATGGCATTGCCAACCAGATTCTGAATCACCTGTTGGATTCGAGCTGGATCGGCAGAGACGAAAGGCAAGTCGCCCCCGGAAACAAACTCAATCTGGATCCCCTTCGATTCCGCATAGTCCCGATTCGCTTCAACAACTTCCGAAGCAACCACGTTCAAATTCGCTGGTTGCAGGTTCAAAGTCAGCTGACCATCTTCCATGGCATGGAAATCAAGGAAGTCGCCAATGATCCGCTGCATCATATTGGCGTTCATCTCAATCT
>JAKQFZ010000371.1 GCA_029558215.1 Candidatus Omnitrophota bacterium | reverse complement strand
CAACTCCCTCCCCGTTTACGGGGAGGGTTGGGGTGGGGTCATGCCGGCACTGGCTTGGGGTGAGGGGTTCACCTTTTCATGCCCTTCCTTTCCTGTCATTTCCGCACATTCGTGGATTCAACCGAACCACCGAACTGTTTTTCTCCACGTCGCCCTCTCGGAACCTCTGTGCCCGGAGGATTGTTCTCAATGAAACTCAATACGGACATCGGGTATTTCTTATCTTCTTCGGTCTCTGCCTCCTTAATGGCTTTTTCAAGATGCCTTCTCGCCGGTTCCCATTGGCCCAGTTCAATGTAACATTCGGCACATTGAACACCCATTGTGCGCTTGGTCGTCTTAGTCATTTTTGAGTTCACCAGATACTCTCGACTGAACTCATCCAGGTTCTTGAACGGTTGTTCTATATGCGATATCCCCTTTTCATACATCTCAATGGCTTCCATGTATTCTCCGCGCCTTCTGTGACCGTCGCCCAGCATCTGGTACAGGAGAACGGCATAAGGATATTGAGTGTATTGACCGAGAAACGATCGGATCTTCGGTGAGATGTTCTCCCAGTCGTCAATGATTAACCGTTCATATCGTTGGAATATCCAGAACGGTGTTGTCTGCGCATAGGGGACTTCCGATATAAACTTGTCGACATAATGGTCATGTTCTTCTTCGTTCTGCGCTGTCTTCATCAGCCCGACGAGAACGGCTTGGTACTCAGCGGAATGGTCGTTTTTCCAGGCCTGCCTGGATTCGAATAGGTCAAGCATTGCCTGGTATTCGGTTCTTGCCTCCTCCGTTGCCTTACGTAACTCGGCGATTTCATACAGATAACGATGATCTTGAAGATAATACATGAGCATAAGACCGGAAAGTTCGTTTTCATGCGGTTTTGCGATCTCAATCGCCTTCTTGACATGATCCTTGGCGGCATCGAGGTCGTTCAGTTCGCGAGCAACGTCCGCCAATCCACTGTGCGCAACAAACTGCTCCAAGGGCTTGAGATCTTCCCTGCTCAAAATCTTCAAATAGCGATCTCTCCTTGCCTCCGGTTTCACATCCCCGACCGCGTTGAATACTCTCCAAGCATTGTCTTCGGTGAATTCCTGGTTGGAATAGTCTTGGTGGGAGCCGCAACCGCTGAGCAGCAGCCCAAGCAGAACGAATAACCAGACGATCATGTTGATATCCTCCCTTGCACCAGGGCTGAAGCCTCGCTTCAGCACTCCAAGGACCTGTG
>JAKQFZ010000366.1 GCA_029558215.1 Candidatus Omnitrophota bacterium | reverse complement strand
ATGACCACCCCGCTCCTAGGGGGCGGGGGGTCAGTTTTTGAGAAATTCAAAGCTGCATTAGCTTGCCCGCTTCCGGCAGGCTCCTTCGTACAGGTAGGTCTTCTCGGCTCTCCCGATATTGACCCCTATCTTGACGCCTATACCGATGGGAAAGAACAGGCTTCGGGTCTTCTGGAGAAGCTCGTTCGCACCCGCGTCAAGATGTTCCAGGATGCCGTCCATAAGCCTCAATTCAAGACAAATGGCGTGCTCAACCGTGATTTCCGGTTGATCTTCACTGTCAAAATTCCGTGTTCTCAGTTTCCGGATCTTGAGGAACGCCAGTCGATCCGATCTGATGTCACACGTGTGATGGAAGGCTTTAGCTCCATTGGCTTCCAGTTCAGGATGCTTGACCCACATGGATATCTGCACTTGATTCGGAAGTTCTACCACATGTGGGAGAAGCCTGAGTTCAGCTACGACGAACTTATACCAATTCGAGAGCAAGCCTTCTATCCGGGCGACGATATTGAGTTCAAAGAAAAAGAGATCCTCTTTCACCAAGGGAGTGATCAAGAATTCTTTGTGCGTGTAATGAGCCCGAAGCTGTTTCCAAAACGAACTGTTTTTGGTGTTGCCAATCTTCTGATCGGTGATCAGATGGGCGGAGCAAACCAAATCACTGAGCCATTTTTCTTTCAATTCACGGCCCACTATCCCGACCAGGTCAAGAAGAAAGGTGAGGTTCGACAGCGTCACATGTGGATTACCCAGCAATGCATTGGAAACTCCGCAAACTGGTTCCCCATCCTCGGTTACAAGAAGGAAGGCATCGAGACCTTCATTCATGAAATTGACGGTCAAGGCGGGATGGCTCTCGAGGTCAACCTTAGCCTGATGATCTTCTCGAAGAACAGGGATCGACTGGCACGTCAAACCGCTTCGTTGAACTCCTACCTTTCCACGCTTAGCTTCGACATGCGCGAAGACAAGCGCATTTTGGATTTCCTCTGGCACAACGCCCTGCCGATGAACGCGTCGGCTGATGCCATGACCCGGACCTTCCGCACCAACACCA
>JAKQFZ010000362.1 GCA_029558215.1 Candidatus Omnitrophota bacterium | reverse complement strand
TCTCGCTCGTTTGACCGGAAGTCTTGAAGTCGGCCGTTGCCAACTCACGGCACCCACCATCAGTGTGAGGGTTGACGAGAGGAAGTTCAACCTGCCTGCAACACAGTGGCAAACCCCTCTTCAACATGCCGATGGTGAGGTATGGAGCCAACACAAAGAAGGTTCCGTTGTTTTGGAGACACTGGTTGGTAAAGGTCGAATCATCCAATGTGCGACCTACGTTGCGGAAGCGTACACTGCCTGTCCCACCATGGACTTTGAGCAGTTTGTGGAGACGATGGTCAGACGTTCAGGTTGGACTCCGGACATCGAAGTCCTGAGTCCGCCTGTTGAGCAGGACTCCTTTGTTTATGTCAAGTTGGGGCAATCGGGAGAGCGGAAAGTCGTATTCGTCTTTATGCCCAAGGACAAGAGAGAGGCGCATCTGAGGTTTCGGCAGGACTTGTTTCGGTCAAACTTTGTCCGTGAGCTGATTTCCGACCAGGAGATCGAGTTGCAGCGTTCCGCTGTCGGGCTGGATTGTGAATTGTCAACAACCGATTGGCGACTTGCCGTTCTTGTTGGCAAGTGATTGATGAACCAACACACTTCTCTTTGGAGGCGGTAATGCACAAGACGATCATCATGACACTCGTTCTGTTTCTGTCTGCTTCAAGTTTCGCTGAAGGTCGAACACTGAAGGTGAAGTCTCCTCTTCGACTCCAGAGTGGAGAGCCGTTTGTCGGGATCTACTACTTTCACTGGTGGGAGCCTTGGGCGAGTTACGAGGAGTTCAATCTGCAGGAGATGCAGAGGATTCGCGATGCCGGTTTCAATGTTTTGTTCATTGACCATGAGGCCTGCCAAGCGATCCCCAACGATTTCGCGATCCTCGATCGAGAGCATCGCCTCGCAAAGCAGACCGGTCTGGAGATCATCCCGTGGCTGGGTCTGACGGTTTTCGGCAACATGGCGACCGAGCCTCGACGCGCCTGGTTGCAGGAAAGATACGGTGCCGCTGTTTCTGTGGACGAATACGGGTTCAGACCCTACGGTTCGGGAACAATTGAGTCTGCCATTGCTTATGCAGTGGACTACATAGACCGATACAAAGACCAGGCATTGTGCCATGTTCTCGTTGAAGGCAAACCGTGTCCCGTTGTGGCGTTGAGCGCCGAGACCGGTTGGCATTGGCACGCCGCTGCAAACGATGCTCAAGCCAGGATGCATTTCTGCCGTTGGCTCCGCAACAAGTACAAATCTGTCGAAAACCTCAACCGTGCCTACGGTACTGAGTATGAGAGTTTCTATCAGGTTGACCCCAGAGACTCTTTTGTATTCGACTATGAGCGAGCCGTGGACGTGCGGCAACGAGCCATCTCAAAGCCTGTCAGAGATCACCTCCTTTTCCGAGCCGAGATCATCTCGGATATGCTCTCGGTGGTTCGAGCAGGTGTGCGCGAGAAGCATCCGAATGCGCTGATCGCCACTGAAATCCCCTATGCAATTGCTGATGAACATCCGCACGCATGGGGTTACCAGATCTCGATGGCTGCCATCACCGAGATTGCCGACCATGCCGACATCCTCTTTGCTCGCGGTGGGGGAATCTCAGACACGGCGACCCGTCGTGCTCTTCTGGACTTTACCAAACGCACGGGGAAGCACGTGATTATCAATCATCGAATCTCTCCGTGTCAGGGGCCTGGTGACCCGACGCTTGACCGGAAAGAGATTGCGAATCTCTTTGCCTCAGAGGCCGCGGCCTACTGCAGTGGTTTGGGTTTCTACAGCTGGAATGAGATGGTGGATGTTCACATGGCATCCAATAAGAATACCAGCGAAGACAGACCCGATGCCGTGATGCCAGTGACACCGGAACAACATGAACGGCTCTACGAAATCGTCAGTGAGATCAACAGAGCCTATCATGGTATCTACAAACAGAATCTGAAGAAGGTCAGAGTGCCTCAATCCCCATTGGGTGACAAAGAAAAGAGCACTGTCTATTGGTTGCTCCGAGAATCTGACAGATGAGGCGGACGCTTCAGACTGTACGGCAACGGAGAATCAGGGTCAAAGGTGCTCAGTCCTGCTGAACATCAAAGTTGATGCGTTCAACGGTCACCGCCTTGCCAGTCTGCTCGTTGAGTTGAACGAACAGGGCTTGGAACTTTTCATCCCCTTCACCCACTTCATATTTGGCCGGCATCTGTGTCAGGAACCGTTCCAGAATCTCCTTGCTTCTCATGCCGATGATCCCGGCATGGGGCCCCGTCATCCCGATGTCAGAGATAAAAGCCGTTCCGTTCGGGAGTATCTGTTCATCGGCCGTCTGCACATGGGTGTGTGTGCCGCAGAGCACGGACACGCGTCCGTCCAGATAACAGGCGAGAGCTTTCTTCTCGGAGGTCGCTTCCGCATGAAAGTCCACCAGAACAATCTCACCTGGAGCGACCTCTTCGAGAATCTTGTCCATTGTTCGAAAGGGGCAGTCAATTGGGGTCATGAAGACGCGCCCCATCAGATGAACGACCGTAATCTTGACGCCTGAAGGAAGCTGGCAGCGAAAGATGCCATGACCGGGAACTCCGACGGGAGGATAATTGGCCGGTCTCAAAAGTCTTTCATTGTCCAGCGAGCCGAGAATATCCTTATTGTCCCACACATGATTTCCCAGCGTCAACACATCCGCGCCAAGAGAAAGGAAATCCTCTGCGATGGATTTGGTGATTCCCTTTCCCGATGCGGCATTCTCTGCGTTGACAACTGCGAAATGAATCGAGTAGTCAGCGCGGAACCTGGGCAGCATTTCCGTAAGGATCTTGCGCCCAGGTCTCCCAACAATGTCCCCGACCATCAATACGTTAAAACTCATGGCACTCATCCCTCAAAACAAAGCATTGCCTGGTTTCGGCCAAGCGTCATCAACAACATCAATCCGTTTCCCGCACCAGTTCTCTGCTACTTGGCGTATTCGACCGCCCGAGTTTCTCGTATCACGGAAATTTTTATCTGTCCAGGATATTCCATCTCCTGCTCGATTCTATTGCGTATCTCTCGAGCGAGTTTGACGGACTCCAGATCGTCAATTTCATCTGGCTCCACCAGGATTCGAAGTTCTCTTCCGGCCTGAATCGCGAAGCTGCGTTCAACTCCCGAGAAGGAGTTGGCGACCTCTTCGAGTTTCTCCAGACGCTTGACATAGGTCTCAAGAGTCTCTCGACGAACTCCCGGTCGGGCTGCTGAGATGGCGTCTGCGGCAGCCACCAGGACAGCCTCGATGGTGTGAGCCTCTTCGTCTTCATGGTGAGCGGCGATGGCATGCACGATCTTGTAAGATTCGTTGTACCGTTTAGCAAGATCGGCACCGATCTTGGCGTGAGTTCCTTCCATTTCAAAGTCAACCGATTTGCCGATGTCGTGCAACAAGCCAGCGCGCTTGCTCAGCTCGAAGTCTGCACCCAGTTCACTGGCCATAATCGCAGCCAGTCTGGCGACTTCGATGGAATGCTGAAGCACATTCTGACCATAGGAAGAACGGAATTTCAAGCGACCCAAGAAGCGGATCATCTCTGAGTGCAGCTCGTGTACTCCGACGTCGAAAGCCGCCTGTTGGCCTTCTTCCATGATAATCTCGTCCACTTCTTTGGTGGTTTTGTTGAAGAGTTCCTCGATCCGACCTGGATGAATTCTGCCATCTTGAATGAGTTTCTCGAGTGTTCTGCGGGCAATCTCGCGACGTACGGGATCGTAGCCCGAGAGAACAACCGCCTCCGGAGTGTCATCAATGACGAGGTTGATTCCCGTGATGGCCTCAAAAGAGCGGATGTTGCGGCCTTCTCGACCGATGATTCGACCCTTCATTTCGTCACTGGGCAGCGAGACCGAGCTGACGGTGGACTCCACAACCTGATCGGAGGCGCAACGCTCAATCGCCGTTGTAATGATCTCTCTGGCCTTCTTCTTGGCCTGTTCCTTGGTTTCCTCGGTGACGCGCCGAATCAGAACTGCCTGCTCGCGCACCAGTTCCTGCTCCAACGTGCTCAGGAGAAGCTGCTTGGCCTCTTCCGTAGAAAGGTTGGCGAGTTTCTCCAGTTGGGTGATCTGCTTGGCGACAAGTTGGTCTAGCTCCTTCTGCTTCTCCTGGAACTTGTCTTCGTCGTTCTTCAACTTCTGTGACTGTGACTGAATCTCACGTTCCTTTTTCTCAATTGCCTCCGAACGCTTGTCGAGATTGTCTTCACGCTTGCTCAGTTTCTTCTCCAGACCATGGAGTTCCTGACGAATCTCACGTGTCTCCTGCTCGAACTTGGTCTTCTCGGCAAAGAGGTGGTCTTTTGCTTCCAGAACAGCCTCGCGCCTCTTGGTCTGAGCTTCCTTCTCGGCCTCTTCTACGATTCGAGCGGCCAGTTTCTCAGCACTCTCGGTCTTGGATTCTGTCGTGTACTTCCGAAACAGATAGCCAATCACCAGGCACGCAAGGGAAGCGCAAGCCACCATTGCCCAGCCCATTTCCGATATGCCCATAATCATCTGCAACATGTCTTTCTTAACCTCCAAGTCTTCAGTTGTGCGAAGGCTCCAGTCAGCTCCTCAGAGACCTGAGAGGCCATGAGAGCCATCGCTCCAGTCCGGGCGACCAGTCTATCCGCGGCCAGCCCATGTACAAAAACTCCCAATCTTGCCGATGCCTGAAGGGATAAGCCCTGCGCCAGAAGCGCTCCGAGCACCCCCGTCAGAACATCACCCATACCTCCTGATGCCATCGCCGGGTTCCCAGTGGAGTTTATCGAAACAGCCCCAGAGGGTTCCGCGATGACTGTCATTGCCCCTTTCAGGACAACGGTGATTCCATTTTCTTTTGCAGTTGCCAATGCTTGCCCAAGTCTGTCCTGCTGAATGGCTGCTGTCGGAATGCCCCTGAATCGGCTCAACTCACCCGGATGGGGTGTAATGATTCGCATTCCTCTTGAATGAACCAACTCCACATCACCGGAGTTCAGAGGATAGATGCCATCTGCGTCCAGGACAACAGGTACTTGGACGATCTTGAGGAACTCTCGAAGAAGCATCCCCGTCTCCCCATCTCTCCCCAAGCCAGGACCGATGGCAACCGCCGTGAAACGATCCAACTGTGGCGCGAGAACATCCAGAGCCCTGAGGCGCAGCGTGTGATCGCCTGTCTCGGGCAGGGGCAGAGTCATTGGCTCGGTGACCTTGGTCTCCAATATCGGATTCAGGCTTTCCGGAACGCCCAATGTGACCAGTCCTGCACCACTCCTTACAGCACTCTCGGCAGCCAATGCCGCCGCTCCAGTCAGACCTGGCGATCCGGCAAGAATCAGCAGATGGCCAGCAGTGCCTTTGTGAGCGGAACGTTCTCGGATCGGTAGCAGAGAAGCCACGTCTCTTTCAGTCAGAAACTCTGGAGAATGGCCATCATTCACAAGCAGTTCCTTTGGAAATTCCAGAGGAATAACTTCGATATCACCCGCGAAGTCAACCCCAGGTGGCACAAGCAACCCAAGTTTTGGCAACTGCATTGTTGCGGTCACATCGGCCTTAACGCAGGCGCCAGAAACTGTCCCGTCATCGGCATTCAGGCCGGAGGGAACGTCCATGGCGAGCACTTTCGCGAAGGACTTATTCATGGTCTCGATAATCTCGAGATAGGGCGACTGCACCTGACCCCGGAATCCGGTGCCCAGCAGCGCATCCACGATCACGTCAGCACAAGCGCATGAATCCGCCAAGACGTCTAAATCCTTTTCACCCGTGAGCAGTGAAACGGGCTTTGCCATTGCGCTGTACCGTTTGTAGTTCTCGAGTGCGTCTCCCTTGAGTCGGTCGGGAGTTGAAGCAATCCATACAGTGGGAACAAAGCCTTTCTCCTGCAGAAGGCGGGCGAGGACGAAGCCATCTCCACCGTTGTTGCCGCAGCCGGCAATGATGACAATTCGACTTTCCGGACACGGTTCGAATCTTCTGAGGAGGATTTCCATGGCACCGTATCCCGCCTTCTCCATCAGTTGAAGGCTGGGAATCCCATGTTCCTGGATGGCTCTTCGATCCAGGTCGGCCATGGTCTTTCCAGTAACGACTTTCATCAATCTTCCTCTAGAGCAGGTTGGCACCTGCGGGCGTGTGGGCGATGACCTCTCCAAGTGCCAGTCGCTCCATATACGAACTCTCTGCATAGAGCACAGCCCTCATGCAAGCGCACAGGGACACAGTTGAATTCCACGACGAACCAGTCGGTTCCTCAAACAAAGATAGGAAACGTGCAGAGAAGCATGCGTTGCGGATTTCGGATCAACAGGTGTCTTCGGTATCCTTTTCCGGATAGAACGCATCAAAACACCATGACAATACCGAAACAACTGAGAACCCTATGGCCAACGATGAAAAGAAAAACATCAAGCCGAGGGATTCCCGGGTAACAACCCGAACGACCACGTATTGAACCATGCAAAAAGCCCAAAAAATGAGATTGACCAGAGCGTACTCCCACAGTTTGAAACGCTCATCGGGCTTTACAGCCTGCGGAGTTGCCGGTACGGACTCCGCTTGCTCACGCATTGGTTTTACTGACTGTCTTCTCTCTTTAGGCATCCTATCTCTTGTTCCCATAGGAACTGAAACTTAGAATCGTCCTTTCTACGTACGATTACTCGCACGCTATATCAACCACGTCTCAATATATATTGGTGAAATCGTTCACAGCTGTCAAGGTTTTTCAGTCTGGAACCTGCATGTCGGCCAGGAATTCATCTCGGACCCGCTTGCCGAGCAGAAAATACTTGCGATCCGGGTACCAGAGAACCCTGTTTCCCTGAACATTGGTGAAACTGGTGTAACAGGCAATGGACTGTGTCGGGTTGGGTTTCCCGTCCACTCCCTCAGTTCTGATATTGATGAAAACTTTGGGTTTGCTGAACCAGATCGGCTGATGGGCTTTTGGTCGGAACTCTCCCAAGGCGAAGTAGGCTGGGTTTCTTGGACAAGCAGTCTCTTCGGGTTCTTCTGGAAGAGGAGTGATATTCCCGCGGTTGTTGTGGTAGAGAAGCAAATATCTGCCCGCTGATATGTCGTAGATGGGACAACAGCCGACCGGCTGAAGTAGCGGTCTGCCAAAATCCTTGTCCAGGAGCGGCCTTGGCATGCACCAGTGCTCCCCATCGTCTTCGGAAAGGCTGTACCAAATGTACCCGGTATTGGTTCGCATCGTGCAGAAAAGGCGCTGGTCAGGCAGTCGAACCAGGCTTGGTTCCTGTGCCACACTGACCAATGGATCCCGCCAATGAGGAACCCGAAGCGCCTCATCACCGTATGAGCGGAAGACAACCTGTATGTCTTTTGGTTCAGGATCGTTGTCAATGTTCTCGAATCGCATAAACTCGACGACGGACTCAAGCCAAGTCCAACCCAGCCTTCCCGGCGGGTGTTTGTAGCCCGCTGTCTTGTTGACCCAATGCGAAAACCCAACATAGAAACGGTCTTTCAAGTCCCGCGTCGGAATCTGCCAGACGATCCATTCCGGAGGAATCTTGCCCTGGGGATCATCAAGAGGCCCATTGGGAAAGGGGATATCCTGTATCTCAGACCACGTTATGCCTTCATCGTCACTGTAGCGCCCTGCCATGCCCCCTGTGTGCATATAGATGCTTCCGCCAATGCCTCGACTCTGATTCCAGAGCACGTAGATTCGTCCCGTTTGGGAGACCATAGGGAAAGCCCAATTGGCGATGAGTGAATGATATTCATGGGGGCGAGGGCCTGCGAGATGCTTCGGGGTCTCCCAAGTGACTCCGCCGTCGAGAGACTTGGAGAAGAGAATGTGATTGTTGGGACCTTCTCCTGGTGGGATGTTGGGCATTGGCTCGTTTCGGCTCGTCCAGACCGCCATCAAAGCGCCTTTGGCACTCTCGAAAACCAGAAAGTGCTCGTTGCCGGACTCGGGGATGCCTTCTGAGGTGTATTCGGGAATGAATGTAACGTAGTCAGGCTGGCTTCGATAGGCCTCTCGTTGTCTGAGCGACTGGATTTGTGGATCTTTAGAGTTCATGGGATACGCTTCTCCTGAATCATTTTGACTGATGCTATCACTCGGGGGTGAGACAATCAATGAAGTTGCTCTGCAGGATGCGAAGCATTTGTGTCCCCTCTCTGGAGGAACTTGCCTTCCAGGGGAATCCGATTGTTGGCCCACAATGACAAACCTGCTGTGGAGCGTGGAGAAGAGTTCTATTGTTTCTGAATAGAGAAAGGGTGTTGGTGTTGCATTAGGGTGTTTTTTTCTGGAATGAAGAATTTCGCTTGACAAGGAAATTATTCTATTTTACTACTATATTAGTATTTTATGAAGGAATCTCAATGACTGCATTCACAGACTGGCGCGTAGACTTCTCCACCGGGATTCCGGTGTACAAGCAGATCGTAAACTATCTCTTTCTTGAGATCGGACGAGGTTCGCTTCGCGAAGGAGACAGGCTGCCGACGATCAAGGAGCTAGCCGAGCAACTGAACGTCAACCCGAATACAGTTGCAAAGGCCTACCGAGAACTGGATATAAAGGGGATCATCGCTGGGCGTCGGGGCGATGGCTCTTATGTCTCAGCACAGCCGGAGCACCCGGTTTCCAAAACGACACAGCAAAAGAGGGTGAAGCTCGACGAACTGTTCGGACGAGTCATCGCGGAAGCAAAAGCATACGGTATTACGGAAGCGGATATTCTGGAGCATATAGCGGAAAGGATTCACGAAGATGAGTAGGTTTCAGAGAAGTTGGTTGCTGTTCAAGAGTTCAGTGTCGGTGATACGGCGAAATCCGAAGTTGCTTCTTTTCCCAATCGCCACGTCGCTCATGGTCTGCGTCATCATGCTTTTCTTCCTGACGCCCCTGGTATTCTGGAATACGGGTCATGGGATCACCGATGCAGGCCACTGGAAGACGCTCGGGAGTTACTTTCTCACGGCCAGCGATGACGGAGAGGAGTTGCACTTCAACCCAATAGGCTATCTTGTGGTCATAGTCATCTACTTCGTCTCCGTATTCCTTGCGACCTTTTCCAATGTCGCATTCTTCAACGAGATTCTGAACTCGCTGAACGGCCGTTCGGTATCCATTATGGGGGGACTCAAGTTCGCCACGACGAGGCTCAAGGCCATCTTTCTCTGGTCTTTGTTCGCCGGTACGATAGGTCTTATCATCAAGATGTTGGAAGAGCGGGTCGGCTTTATCGGAAGACTTGTGTTGAGGTTCATCGGAATCGCCTGGAGTGTGGCATGCGTTTTCGTCGTGCCGGCGATCGTTCGGGAAGAAGAGCATTCCAGCCCCATCCTGTTTCTACGAAACTCGGCAGCGACGCTGAAGAGGACTTGGGGGGAATCGCTCATCGGTTACCTTGGGATCCAATTCGGCACAGTGCTCGTTCTGCTCATCTCCATATTCCTCCTGATCGGCGGTGCGATTGTCAGTGCAGTTTTGAGCAACTTTTGGATAATCGCCGTAGTCGCCGTCTTGTGGTTGGTGGGAATCATGGTGTTCGCGTTTCTTACCAACGTCGCGAGTCAGGTCTATAAGGGCGCATTGTTCATCTACGCCACCGAAGGCGTCACGCCCGATCCTTTCCTGCCGGAGCAGATGGAGATGGCCTGGAAGGTCAAGGCAGCACGAAAGCAGAAAGACTGATCGTGCAGGGGCACTCCGCGAAAAGAGCGGAGCGGGAAGAGATGTCCTGCTCAGAGAGTTGGAACTACCGAACGAAAAGAGCACTGTCTTGTAAGATGCATCTGCTTCAGGCAAGATTGGTGATCCCGCAGAACAAAAAACAGGGTCGCCTCTGACCTCTGCGCTGTGCTCACTGAGACCCCTGGGGCAAAGCAAGTATTTGCACCCGCCCGTTATTCACATCACCGACTGCGAGATGTCCGTCGGGGGTGAATGCTACACCCATCGGTAGATCGAACTCTGAGTTTCCCGTTCCCCTCATTCCGTAGAAATCAACAAACTCTCCGGTCAGGCTGTAACAATGAAGACGGTTGTACTTGGAGTCGGAGACGACCAAGTGGCCCTGCAAGTCAATGGCGAGATAGGGTTCGGTGAAGAACTCGCGCCAACCACTGACGACCGGCCACATAGTGACAAACTCCCCGTCGAAGGTGAAGGCCTGTATTCTTCTGTTGCCTACGTCGCAGACGTAGACTTTGTCATCATGAACTGCGATGCCAACCGGTTCCACCATCTTGCCTCTGTCATTGCCATCGCCCCCCCAGCGTTTCAGTGGTGTCCCGTCTTTGGTAAAGGTTTTGATCAACTTGTTGCCGGTATCTGCCACAAAGACTGTTCCATCCTGGGCAATCGCCAGATCCCGCGGTCCCCAGAACTCTCCCGACCATGAAACCAGGAAGTGACCTTCGGCATCGAATTTCTGGATGCGGTGATTCCATGTATCGGCAACATAGACGTTGCCATCGGCATCTACTGCGATTCCATGTGGAGCGTTGAACTGGCTCGGGTCGCCCCCTTGTGTGCCCCATTCCTTGACGTAGTTGCCGTTGGCATCAAACTTCTGAACACGATGCAATGCCTTGTCCACCGTGTAGAGACTTCCATCTGGTGCCGCGGCAATCCCACGCACTTCCTGGAATTGACCAGGGTCACCACCTTTGCTTCCGACAATCTTCACCAAATCGAGCCTCTTGGCCGCCTTTCTCTTGTCAATGGGCTGTTCCTCATCGGGATAGTCCGAGCGTTCCGGCTCCAGGTATCCGGAGTAGATTGCCGTTGTCCCCTGTTCAAAAACCGTGTGCATATACTTTGGGAACTTGCCGAGTTCGGTGCTGTCGAACTCCTGTTGCTCCAGTGAACCGACAATGACGTATTTGACGTTGTATTGTTCGAGGACTTTTCGCGCCGCACCGAAATTGACATTGCTGTAGATGTCCTTGACGATGGCAGGGCGGCTGTGTGGGTTCTTTCCTGTATTATTGCGATGCCAGATACCCTCATGGTTTGCCCAACCGACGAGACTTGGAAGTCCGGTGAACGTCGAGAATCTGGAGAAGTCCGAGTAGGGATCCTTGGTTGCCTCGAGCACCAATGGGGCGTCCGAACCCCGCAGATCCTTTGTCTGTTCTCTGAGCCACATGATGGCGGCGTAGTCTCCGGATGATGTTTCCTTCAGGTATCGAAGCCCATCGAGTGTTGGTTTGGCCTTCCAGTTGTTGGTCTTGGCCATCGTTGCTCGCCAGGTGAACACGCTGCATGCCTGAAGCAACAGAACAAGTGCGACCAACCAAACGGCTCCTGTTGCCTTCCAGCCCCAGTTTCCCTTCAGTCGCTCCACAATCTCTCCCAGTCCCATGGCTCCGGCGATTGCCAGGAACAGCCAAGCCTGGAAATGGAACTTGAACACTGTGTTCATCCGGGCACTCGCATCGCCATAAAAATCCTTCATCGCCACAAATTCACATCCGATGATGATGCAAACTGAAAGGGCAACGAGAAGCAGCGCAAAACGTTCCTTTCGTGTTTCGGGATTCAGGAATGTCAGCCCATAGAGCATCAGTACGAAGACCAATACTGCTCCCAAAGGTCCAACCACCCACTGGGATGTTATCTGGTAGCCGACTGCGATGACGATAAGCATCACAAGCAGAGTGATCCCCAGCACCAAGCCCAAGGTTCGAATCCTCTCGCGATCGCTTTCCGAGGCATTCCGGACAAGACGCAGAATCAGATAGGTCACGACGAGGAACAAATGAAGCCCAAAAATGATCAGAATCTTGTCCAGCGTGGATTTCTGGGTAACTCGGTTCATCCCTTTTGAAGGCGCGACGAAATGCAAGTAAAAAGGCAGGTAGAAGATGATGCCACCCGCCACCGCGAACAACCGAAGCCCCCATTCCCTCAACCAGGCTCCAACTCGGGCGCGACCGACAAAAGCGAACCCAGCGCCCAACGTCAGAAGGGAATAAGTGGGCAAATCCCAACTGCTGATCGCAGCGACGCCGCCCAGAACAATCGCGATCATGAGCGCAATCCACCAGCTGCTTCGCTGTCCAGGAGGGCTGTGAGCTGAATTGCCCGCACCAAGCCACTGCGCATTTGCCAACAGAGCCACGAGAAGCACACAGAAAGGAAGGCTTACAAGGTGACCGTGCAGATCGCCCCACAAGAAACTGAAATAGGGGAACTCGTTGATGGTTCGATCATTGGGCAGATCAATGACTCGTGAACAAGCCCAGACGTCTGAGGGGATGAACCCCCGCTTTCCGTACTGCCAGACCGAAGCCATTCGGGCAGGCCATTTTGCGTCAGGCATGTCTTTCCAGACCAGGACAGCGCCTTGCAGATTGCCCATTACAAGCACCACTAGCGCGCAGAGGATTCCGCACAGAGGCTTGCCCGTCAGATTCCTGCCCACGCAATAACAACCGACAAATGCAAGGGCGAACAGAAGCACGACCATCAGATTGTACGTGTATTCGGATGGATGGTTGGTCAGTAGTGTCAGGAACGCTGTCAGGTAGTAGCCGTGGTAATAGTAGTTAATTGAGTGTCCCGAGAACCAATTGTCCATCGGTGGGAACCAACGGCTTCGAAGAATGCTGTTGACAAAGTTCATGTCCATCAGCTTCTCGGAACCGTACCCCTGCCACCGGCTGGCAATCTCGGGATTTCTCATGCGAACCAGTGCCATAAAGATGAAGGCACAGAGAAAGACCAGCTCGGTTGCAGCCACAGTCCGCCAGTTGTTCCGGAAAAAAGAAAGCAAATCCTGCTTCCTGTTCCATGCCACAAATATGGACAGTGCGAGAATCGCCAAAACGGAGAGAACCGTGGAGAATCGGCTGAACGGAATGAAGTGCATCTGCGCCCAGATCCACGTTGGATAGACAACCAACAGAAGCCCCAGCGCCCTGGAAATTCCCCATCCACGATCTTTGAATCCGACGCAAGTCACGTAAGCCAGCGGGAAAGCAATCAAACCGATAAGCGAGATGATGATGTACCACAGAAACAGCATCGCACCCTCTTCAAAATGAAGTATTGTTCATTTCCCTTGTTGGGTCATGATCTCAACAATCCATTCAAAAACTGCTTCTGGTTCCGGCATTCGCCCCCGACCGACCTTGCCACTCGCAAGTTGTCCTTCAACCGGTTCCAGAACACGACATCCAATGTCCTTCAGTACCTGAACATTTCGCTGGACGATTGAATGTGCGTACATTTGGTCATTCATCGCCGGCACAAGACCCACCGGACACGAGCATGCCAGAAATGTTGTCGAAAGCAGATCATCCGCGACGCCACAGGACATCTTGCCGAGAATGTTAGCCGTTGCCGGAGCAATGATCAGCGCATCCGCCCATTCCGCGAGATGGATGTGGTCAAGGGAACGTTGCTGATGTGCGGTGAACATCTCGGTGTAGACTGGATGGCCGGTGAGGGCGCAAAAGGTCTCGGCACCGATGAGTTTTAGCGCATTCTGCGTCAT
>JAKQFZ010000341.1 GCA_029558215.1 Candidatus Omnitrophota bacterium | reverse complement strand
CACAAGAACAAGACCGCCGAGAAGAAGAGCAGGGGATGAGATCCCGGAAACCCCTGCGACACGGAGAAGGAGCCCGATGATGATCAGACTTCCTCCCAGCACAACCAGTATGGCACCTCTGCGCACTTACGCCCTCCAGTGTCTGCTGTTCAGGGACAGTCGCGTCAGAAAGAGTCCCATGAAGATGAAGCAGACGAAATAGGCGATGTCCAATGTATCCAGGACACCAACGAAAAGGTTATCCTGATGACTGACGATGGATAGAAAGGAAAAGAGTGCGCCAACATTCTCCCCAACCGCACCCTGAAAGTACCGGAGCGTCCACAGAGAAAGGAAGAACGCAAGACTGGCGGATGCGGCAATGATCTGGTTCTCTGTCAGCGAGGAGAAAAACAGGCCCATCGAAATGTAGGCCGCACCACTTAAGAGCAGAGCCAGGTAACCCATCAGAAGAATCGTCCAACTCAGATCGCCATAGAAACCAACCATGGCGGGATAGACGAGGGTCATCAGCAACATGATCGCCAGAAGAAAGACACACGCAGAGAATTTTCCGAGGATAATCTCGGAATCCGTGAGTGGGTATGTCAGGAGCAGTTCTGCCGTTCCGGTTCGTTTTTCTTCAGCAAAAAGCCGCATCGTCATGAAAGGGAGCACAAAGAGAAGAAACAGGGACATGTTTCCAAGAACTCCCCCAAAGAGCAGTTCGTTGATGTTCGGTGTGACTGCACTGGGATCTTCCGTGTCCTCGATTGCATTCTTGACATACCGCTCGCAGTACTCAACGAAGCCTGTGAGATACAACGAGAAGGTGATTCCGGCCATAATCAGGAAGAGGGCGATGACCACATACGCAACGGGTGTGCTGAAGTAGGACTTGGTCTCACGGCAGAAGATGAGTCCCGTGTGTTTCATCACAAGTCGCTCCCTTTGTCCTCATCAACCAGTTGAATGAATATCTCTTCCAGCGTGATTTTGGTTCGACGCATTTCGACAAGACCAAAACCCTTTTCGACGATTGTTCGACACAACTGCGTGCGACACTCATCATCCGGATTCATCCGAATGCTTATCGTGTGCTTGGAATGCTCAGACTTTTCCAAGCGTACATCCACAACACCTGAAGTGCTCCTGATGACTTCGAGAATTGCTTCCTGGGAACCCACGATCTCCGCCGTCACCAGGCAGATTTTCTCAAGCCTTTCGGCCAGATTTCTCGGCGTATCTTCCTCCACCAGACGCCCTTCATTGATGACGATGACTTTCTGACAGGTCATACTCACTTCGGGCAGGATGTGGGTCGAGAGGATGATTGTATGCTTGCCGGCAAGTGACTTGATTAGTTCGCGAATCCCGACTATCTGTCTCGGGTCTAAGCCGACAGTTGGCTCATCCAAAACGAGTACCTCGGGACTGGCTACCAGTGCTTGTGCCAAACCAACCCTTTGGCGGTATCCTCGCGAGAGTTTGCCTGTCGGTCGTGAGGCAACCTGATCCAGGCTGCACTGTGCGATGACCTGCTCTACCGCTCCCCTCACTTCTGATCGCGAAAGACCTTTTGCCTTTCCGACGAAAGTCAGGTAGGCGTTCACTGACATCTCCCTGTAGACGGCTACATTTTCGGGCATATAACCAACGCGCTTCCGCACTTCCATCGGTTCGCTCAGAACATCGTATCCAGCAACACGGCAGGTTCCTTCTGTGGGGGAGAGGAAGCCCGTGATCATCCGCATCGTGGTCGTCTTTCCTGCACCATTGGGACCCAGAAAACCGACGATCTGTCCCTTTTCGATCTTGAAGCAGAGATTATTGACCGCCGTTCGATTGGCGTAGGTCTTGGTCAAGTGGACGACTTCAATCATGAGGATTCTTCCTTACTTGACACAAACATTACAACCATCCGTTCGTGGAAGGCGAACAAAATCTGTTTCCAGCCACCTCGAATGGACATGTGTAGCAACTCTAGTGTACTTGTGGTGTTGTCGCAAGCAGATTTGTGAACAGTTGCGCAAATATCCCTTGACACAACCATGACTCGGGGAATAATCTTCAATTCGTCAGACGCCGTTCCATAGTTTGCCAGACCAGGAGATCGTTGCCGGCTGGAAGATTGGGAGGTGGTCTCAGGAATATGCGTTGTGGAACCTGAGATATGGGTTCCTTGTTTTCTGGGTTCTCGAGTTTTCGGCCTAAAAATTAAGGAGAGAGCAACATGTCAAAACGACTATGGTTCGTTTGTTTGATTGTACTTGGCATGACAGTGGGGTTATTTCCAGCTCAGGCGGTTGAGCAACTGCATTTTGGCTATAGTGCGAGTTATCCTGGTCTGACTGACGATCTGAGAAATTCAACACGAATCGGCTATGTCTTCTGGTCTCTCAACTCCACAGGCACCGGCCTTCCTTACTGCTACCACGATGGCTACGTGGAGTGGATCGGAGTTCAGAAGACCGCCGCTCAGGCGTCGCTGCGTTGGCAGCAGATCAGGGCAAGTGACGGAATTGGGGACACATGGACTGGAGCTTCTGAGGCGACCATTGGCACCCCAACCATCATCTGCCTTGATGAAGTCAACCCCGACTTCACAGATTCCGGCCAAGGGGCGCATCTTCGATCGGCGTTGGACAACTACTTCAGCGCTACCGGCAATCGCTCTCACATTGTTGGAATGTGGCAGAGAAGCCTTGCGCTGACATCCAACCCCAACAACGGCAACTTCGACGATCTGATCTACTGCGTCAACTCAAGACTCCGCTGGGCGAGCCTTGAGACCTACTGTTCGCACCAAGGTTTCATCACGGGCACCGATCCCGATGGGAACAACATTGGACAGACTGATGATTACTACTTGGCAACACGTTTGACGGCTCCGATTCGAAGGTGGTCGTTGGTATGCACAAATTCGAGATTGAAGGGCAATCTGACTCCCTCGAAGTTCGGCACCTATCCCGGCTATAGCAAGTCGTTCTACAAATTCCTCAACCGTGAGTTCTGGTTCATGGCAAACGGTTGGTATGACGGGGCTCGAACGCAGGTCAGCACCAACGTCAAGGAGATTCTCAGAACCGGTATGGATGGTTATACTTGGACACCCGGTGAGGGTCTTTGGCAACTTGGAACGGGCTACACGACTCGCGATGGCTTCTTTGAGAAGTACATCATGTGGTACAGCGTTGGGGGCAACACGAACGCTCATTCTGACGGTGTAGACGCTCGCTAGAGAACTGCGTTTCTCGTTTTGGACTTCACAAAACGGAGCCCGAGCCCGATCGTTCTGATCGCGCTCGGGCTCTGTTTTCATTCCGAAAACAGATCATTTTCGTGGATTGTTCGATCTTCTTGCGCCGTATTTCAGAAGAAGACTGCACATCTCTTTTCTCTGCTCCCGCTCAGCTTCATCCAATAGCGTTCCTTGTGCTGTCTCCGCATTTACATCCGCACCGTTGTCCAAGAGGAATTTCATCATGGACAGATGGCGGTACTTCATCGCCTCATGGAGCGGCGTCTCACTGCCGATCATTCTGGCATTGATATCGGCACCATGATCCAGCAAGGCCTTGCCGATTTGCTCATTGCCCCTTCGCGCGGCGTTGTGTAGCGGGCGCTTGCCCTTGTAGTCTTCCAGATTAGGGTCTGCTCCATGCTCTAGCAGCAGGAGAACAAGCTCGAGACTGTCTCGGGCAGCGGCAAGGCTCAAGGCTGTCCCGTCAGGCCCAACCGCATCAACATCAGCACCCTTCGAAAGGAGCAGCTGCACAATTTCAGGATAACCGTATCCGCCGACCGCATAGTGAAGGGGTTTTCCAGGTCCGCTGTTGGCATTGACGTCTGCTCTGTGGACAAGTAACAACTCCACCATGTCCAGGACTTCCTGTTTTGTCTTGTCCGCCTTGATGAGCACGGCATGAAGTGCGATGTATCCGTCATTGCCAGCAATACCGACTTGAGCGCCTTTTGATATGAGGTACTCCATTGTTTGGATAGCTCGACTCTCCGCCGCACGAATCAGCGGGGTGAATCCTTCAGACGTCCTGCCGTTGACGTCAGCACCGCTTTCAACCAGAAACCTCATGATCTCTTCATGTCCTTCGACAACAGAGAGATAGAGCGGTGTCATTCCTTGTTGGTCAAGTCCGTTGATATCAGCTCCCCGCTGAATCGCGGTACGAAGTTGCTCCAGGTTGCCCTCCTTGATTGACTGGTGGATGTCTGGAGAACTCAAAGGGCGACAGCATACCAGCAAACAGAGACTTGCCGTGATGGAGAGGACTTGTTTCATCAGATTCGCCGATGGATGTCAGTTTGACCGCCGAAAACCAGCACTTGATCTCATTCTAGGATATGTTTACATTATTGAATGAACATGTGCAATAAGTTTGTGCACACATTGAGATGCGTTGTTGGTCAGAGGAAGATGACGTGTTCAAGAAGCCTGTTCTCTTGGTCACTTTGATGCTCTCTCTCCCGTTGCTGCTTTTTGGAGTCCTCTCGCTTCGCAGAAATGTGACCGTCGAATTTCAGATAGATCCCATGCATCAGATCAAGAGCCCTTTGAACAGTGAAGAAGTGGATCAACTCTCGCGCGAGAAAGGTGAATTGCTGCATGAGTTGACATCTGGCGTCCCACCGGACGCATCTTCGGAACCGACACCAAGCCTGCTTTCCAAACCTGACATTGTTTCTGATCTTGATCGATTGGCCGAAAAAACGGATGCATGGCGCTACCGCTCATTTTATCGGATCGGTGAGGTAGAATATGGCCAACTGGAAGACATGGCTTCAAAGCAGATGATCAAGGTCGTGGAAGGTGGGATACACGACGAGGTTATCTTCACAAACCTGAACGAATCCATCTGTACTGTCGTTCTGGGAGAGGCCTCGAGATCTCTGGCTCTTGACCTTGTTCCTGAGCAGCCAACAGAAACACCATTGGACGCAGACTCTCCGGAATCTCTGCGCTTTTCCGACTACCGCCTGAAGAGCGAACCGACCATGCGCGCAATCTTCTCCCAATACACGCCGAAAGATCCAAACAGCCCCCTCAGAACTCCTCCCACGTCAGAAGAAGTCGAGACTGCTGCTGCCGCGTATTACGCCACGGTCAGGCCGACAGTACAAGCAGCGGAAGACATGCCTGAACTCATACAGAACCCGAATCCCTCAGAAGGGCTGACAGAACTGGAGGAATGGGTTGACACGTTTCGTTCCGTTCAGCTGAATCTGCGCGAAATACCCGGACACTGAGCTTGGACAATGTTTGTACAGAACGGCGTCTGGACGGCATACCACGTTTCAGTGTCCGGGTTCAAATATCCTGCGAAAACGGGACAGGCTGATCCAGGACGAATATTCCAAGTCCCTGCCTCAGCGAGTGCTCCCACATCCGAACTCAAGGGCCTGAGGGTTTCTGCTTCTGCAGCGCCTTTTCAAGGCAGTCTGGACAGTAGCCATGGCTGAACACGGCATCCGAATGATCGCGAATATAGACCTCGATTTGTTGCCAGTAACCC
>JAKQFZ010000509.1 GCA_029558215.1 Candidatus Omnitrophota bacterium | reverse complement strand
CCTTCCCGGAAGGCTTGGGCAGCGGCTGCGCCTCTTCTCCGCCCCCAGCGTGAAGTAGACCCGTTTGGACGGGCAAGTTTGCCCCGCCCGCCGGCCGGGTCTACAATGATCCTTGGCGCGACAACAAATCTCACGCCAAGACACAAAGGCGCCACGATACCAAGACACAAAGACGCCAAGTCGTTATGTGGGGTTTGTCATCGGCAACTGTCTGAATGACAGATTCTGAGCATCTGTGGAATCCCTTGATCTCAGTCATCTGCGGATCAAGCGTTGTTCCTCGGTTCCAAAGAGAGACCCTTCACTTCGTTCAGGGTGACAATGGAATGCGCGGCATGAATGCCATACTACTCCCAGACTCTGCGAACATCCTGTCCGCAAGGACACGAGAGGCCTTTTCCCTATTGGCATCCTGGGGAGTCATTTGAGGGACAAGGAATCAGCGCTCCGATAGCATTGCGAATGCGCTCGGCAGTCTCCAATGCTTCTGCAGCGGTTTCCAGCGGAGGCCAGAAATCGGCGTCATATCGCATTTCGACGGCGTAAGTGCTCAGCTCCTCCAATGGCGCAGTCGTCAACTCAGGCAGTGGGCAGATTCCAAGGCAGATGTCGGCAAGTTCCTCCAGATCATGGGTTCTTGGTGTTGGACGACCACGCAGAGCCAGGAGAGCCTTTAGACATTTCTCCACCGCTTGTTGAGCGTGAAAGCAGGCAGTGTCATAGGGACCTTCACTCTCGACAGTTCTACGTGCGGTCTGCAGATCACTGTCTGCTTTGCGAAGCCAGCCTTGAGCCAGAGAAACTTCATTCTTCATAAAGCACTCTCCCGGTGTTCAGGGCTGTGGTGATGAATGCGTTGGGTACCTGGCTCCACTCTGAAGCCTCGTCAGGAGTCCAGACGACGATGTCTTTCGCAGGGAAGACGCCTTTCAGCGCACGCCGATAGGGTGCTGCCCTCTTGTATCTTGGCAAGGAGGAATTCTCAATGAGCAGGATATCCAGATCGCTGTCGGGTCGAGCACCGCCAGCAGCCCTCGAGCCAAAAAGCACGATTCTACTCGGCTCTCCCACGGCGAGGATTCGACGAACGACCTCAGCCAGCAGTTCCTCAGTCACCTCTGGAAAAACCAAGCGTTTCTTCATCGCTTTGCCCTCTGTTCAAGCGCGGAGTATTCCACGCCTGCCAAACCACTTTTACACGAGAAATTAAAACCGCTTTTCCACAATTCGTCAACTCAGAGAGAAGATGAGAATGAGGAGTCCTTTGTAGCAAACCCAAGAGAGACCCTTCACTTCGTTCAGGGTGACAATGGAACGCGCTCGCCTTACGAGCTCAGGAATAAGACAACTGATGAGTCTGACAACCTATCCAATGCGCGGCATGAATGCCGCACTACAGCGGAGCTCCCAGAAGTCTTTTCCGGACGGCCCGCGGGACTCTGCGGATCGCTTTTGGGGAGTCACTGAAAACGGCAATGAATGTGGTATCGGTTGCCTGTTGGCGTCGGATCAGAGCGCGGCGTGTTCCATTACCGCATCTGTCTGGCACGGTCGCCAGGAAAACCTGTTCCGGTTTCTGAGCAATGAATGAGCCGTAGAAGTTGGACTTGTTCTCTTCCTGACCAATAGACCACGTCATCTCCCACGGTTTGCCCACCTCGAAGCCTCGTACATCTTCGAGGTACTTGTACGCGGTGTCTTCGCCTTCAAGGGTGGCCTCAACGGCTTCCTCCGGCAGGACTTCTTCGCCGCGCACATGCCAAATCCAGTCGTATGTATGCGGCGTGGCGCTCTTGACATCAAATCGGTCTACCAGCCAGTTGTCTCCCATCGCGATGGTTCTTGTCATCTCGACGCCCGGATAGGCTGTATCGCATTGTGC
>JAKQFZ010000335.1 GCA_029558215.1 Candidatus Omnitrophota bacterium | reverse complement strand
CAGGGGCTATCGGACTTCTATGAATTCAGCATTGGTTTCATACGACGAACTCCTTTCGATGTTGGATCGAAAACGGCTTCCCGTTCACGTGGCAGTGATCATGGATGGCAATGGCCGGTGGGCTAAACAGAGGCATTTGCCTCGTATCGAAGGACATCGGGCTGGGGTCAAGTCCGTTCAGGAGGTTGTCAGCTCGGCCAGAGAGATGGGGATCGGAGTCCTGACGCTCTATGCGTTCTCTTCCGAGAATTGGAAGAGACCTCGAACAGAGGTTTCAGCGCTCATGCTTCTTCTGCGACAGTTCATGAAAAGTGAGCTGAAGAAGATGCTGGATAACGATATCCGCTTCAATGTCATTGGTCGAACACATCTTCTTCCTGATGCGGTTCAGAAAGGTATCGAGCAGACCAGGAAAGCGACTGAGAACTGTCGGGGAATGACGCTGAACCTTGCGCTCAACTATGGGGCTCGATCTGAGATCGAAGATGCGTTTGCGAGCATTGTTTCCAAGATACAAGCGGGTCAGCTGCAACCGACACAGGTGGATGCGGATCTGATTAGTCAGCATCTTTACACCGGTGACTTCCCTGATCCCGATCTTCTGATACGTACCAGCGGGGAACTGCGTATCAGCAACTTCCTGCTCTGGCAGATCGCGTACGCAGAGCTCTGGTTTACCGACGTCCTCTGGCCTGATTTCCGACGGGAGCATCTGGCTCAGGCTGTGCTGGACTTTCAGAAACGACAGCGACGTTTTGGAGACGTTGTCTCCAAGGGAGGGAACGAGCCCACTCATGAATAGACTGCCGGCGTCTCAATCAAAGGGAGAAGCATCAACTCAGAGAAAATCCAGTTCTCTACCAAAGCGGATCCTGAGCAGTTGTGCATTCGTTCCGATCCTCTATGGTGCCATGTTCACCGGATGGGGGCCTGAGATCCATCTCATCGTCGCCTCTGTGATCCAGGGATGGGCGATGTGGGAGTTCTTCACAATCGCGGAGCGCAAGGGTGTGCGCGTTCCACTGACAATCCTGATCATCCTTGGTGTGGCACTTCAGATCGTCGGATATCTTGGCTTTAGAGGAGTGGACGTTCGAGCGCCACTTACTTTGCTGGCTGTTTCGGTGCCGAGCATGCTTTTCATCTGGCAGATGTCCCGAGGTGTGGATGGGGCGTTGCGGGATGTGTCCGCAGCACTCCTGGGCTTTGTCTATGCTTCGGTTCCATTGGGGCTACTGTTTGCCATTCGGGAATTGCCCAATGGAGCCATGCTTATCATGCTTCTTCTTACGGCAAACTTTTGTTCGGATATCGGAGCGTTCTTTGTCGGAAGCCACTACGGCAAACACAAACTCTGCCCAACGATTAGCCCGAAGAAGACGGTGGAAGGCGCATTTGGAGCCGTTGCAGGCGCTCTGCTTGGCACTTTGGCGATGGGTTTTTTGGTTCAGGCGATCAACGGCGAACCAGGAATCTTTCTGGGCATTTCCCGACCAGGGCCGACCCGGTACCTTCACGCGACCGCGTTGGCGGTTCTGCTTTCTATCTTCGGCATGATTGGAGATCTGGGTGAGTCACTTCTGAAACGTGAGGCAGGAGTCAAGGACTCCGGAAATCTCTTTCCAGGACACGGTGGGATTCTGGACGTCATTGACGCTCTGCTTTTCAACACGCCGATATTCTACGTCTACGCCAGGCTGTTCTTCGGATAATTGACCGTCAACGTCAATTCTCATCAGGAATGGCTGTTTGCAGTGCCCGCTCAGTCACGGAGGGGGGCGGGGGAGCACCCGTCAAAATGAGATGTCACTCTGAGCGGAGTCTGCGCAGCGAAGAGTCTTTCTGTGCCTTTGCAGACGGGCTTCGGACTGTAAGAGAGTGTAGCCCGTGTTTCTCCCGAAACGGGCATCCTGGGTTGAGGGCAACTCAGGCTACGGGCTGGGAAGAAGATTTTGGAGTGCGCAAGCTTGCTTGCGCGAGTGATCCGTAGAATGGGTCGTGACCCATCAGTTGTCTGGTTTCGGCAGGTTCGTAGTATGCCCGTAAGGGCATATCCGGATCACCCCTGACGGGGTAACTACGAACAGGAGTGGATCACGCCTTACGGCGTAACCACAAACCAAAGTAA
Source organism: Candidatus Omnitrophota bacterium (assembly GCA_029558215.1). GTDB lineage: Bacteria > Hinthialibacterota > Hinthialibacteria > JAKQFZ01 > JAKQFZ01 > JAKQFZ01. The sequence continues at coordinate 327 of JAKQFZ010000335.1, read as the reverse complement.
CACTCGCATCCCTGGCTGTGATCTTCCCTTCTGAGGATACGGACGCAGACAGGAATGTCCGTGTTTAGCTTTCCTGGGATCGCCGAGCGTCCGCTCGGCAGTATTCTCTCGTCTCTCTTGCGTCTTGCAGATTTTTCTTGATAAAGGGAAATCCCTCATCCTGAAATCTCTTGTTGAATTCCCTCATAAGACCGGAGTACCATATGTAGAGCGTCCGGCAGATGACGCTGGAGAATGGGGTGTCAGATGAGACAGATCAGCGAAAAGGTTTGCACAAGACAACTGACGGGTCTGGCGACCCATCCTTGCCGACTGGCTGGGTGAATG
>JAKQFZ010000326.1 GCA_029558215.1 Candidatus Omnitrophota bacterium | reverse complement strand
CAGGTACGGGTTGTTGTTCTTCATGTGGTACACGCTGCGGGGAAGGTGGCTAAGCACACCTTTCGAGAACGTGGTCTCAGGCTTGACGGCCATACTTCAGTTCGATCAGAAGGTCGATCTCGTGCTTGGCTTTCTTGAGGTCTTCGAGACTATTCTTGTCCTCGTATCGACAGATGCGCTTGATCACGCAACCTTCGAGGAAGCCCATCTTGTTCTTGGTGATGAACTCGACCGGCTGAATGGCGTAGTTCTTGTAGTGCTCACCGCCGATCTGCGTGTCAAGAGCAGTTTCGACTTTTTCAGAGTCAACCACGGCTGGGCGCCAAGCAACGATGTCGTACCCTGTTCCCATCTTGTTCCATCGAACATGATCGGAGTGGGTGATTTCTGTTTCACCCGTCATGTACTCAACTTCAACCACTCCGGTGTAGGCCGGCTTCCCTGCACCGTCCCATTGTGTCCACTCACGCCGCAATGCGTTGCTCATAGTGTGTCCCGTTTGTCCAGTTGATGATGTTGATGAGGGTCGACGCCTGCGCACGAGCATCGTCGAGTGCATCGTGCGCTGTGCCCGGACGAACCCGCAGCAGCTCATAGCTATCTTTCGGCACAAGGTTCTTCATCGTGCGGAAGTCCATCTGGTTGTAATACTTCCAAGGCACGTTGCGATGTGCCGCCTTGTACACGGCTTCGAGAATAGGAAAGTCGAAGCTGGCGCCATTGGCCCACACTTTCAAATCTTTCCAGTCGAACGTGTCGTTGAATGCATCGAGCACGTCGTGAATGGGGAACGTGTCCGCTTGTAGCAGCGCGTTTTGAGCCTCCTTGGACTGATCGAGCCACCACATCACAGTGCGCGCGTCGACTTTCAGACTGAGCGCGGTCGAACTGTCTACGTCGATGTGTGCGTGGAACTCGCCTTTGATACCGCCGAGATCGAACTCGACAGCCCCGATTGAAAGAACGACACAACCTGGAGTTGTGCCGAGGGTTTCTAGATCAAGCATGAGATGACGCATTGAAGAACCTCGTGTTTGTTGAAGAGAGAGAAAGAGAGAGAGAGAGAGGGGGGGGGGTGGGGGTGGGGGGG
>JAKQFZ010000129.1 GCA_029558215.1 Candidatus Omnitrophota bacterium | reverse complement strand
AAGAGTGGCTGAAGTATTGTCCCAAGGGATAAATGTACCGCTTGCAAGAAGCCTTCGTTGTCGAACCTGAATGCAGAAGCCATGAAACCACACCTCACGATAGCGTAAGAAACGAATCCGTACCTTGCGCGTTGAAGATATCAGACTGAACGGGAGTTCGCAAGGGGGGCGGTATAGTGCCCCCCATAAGGAGTGAGACACCTTTGAGTGTGATATTCTAAGTGGGCTTTGCTGGCCGAAGGAAGATGTAAGCGGAGATAATTCTCTCGAATAGATGTTTGTAGAGATCGTTGACACTACCAGCGATTGAGATCACCAACCGCTAATGACGCGAATGAACGCCAATTTGAAAGGTGATGGATGAATCATCTCTCCCCATTCGTGTTTCTTCGTGTGCATTCGTGGCTCATTGGCTTCGTTCATGGATTTGGGAAAACGTACGCCACATTCCTGAACCTGTGACACGTTCTGTCAGAGCTTTCCTGTAGACATAGGCATGTAGTGCCCTGTGAGGTTCGGTACTGTGGCGAATCTATCCGAGACGGAAGGGCATGGTTTGACAGCGTGATGAAGTTTCTTGTACTGTCAGATATGTCAGGTTGAAGAATGTGGACGAAGGTTCCTTAGCAAAGCACAGAACAGCAGAGCAACAGACGCTCATTCCGCAGCGCTGCTTGAGGACAGTTGACCTGTAAAAGAAGGTTGCTTTGGCTCAGTCAAATTGAGTGGATCTGTTCCTTCAAACTGGACAGATCAAGGAGTATTTCAACATGGAACGTGCGAAGTGCCCAAGTTGCGGGAGGTTCCTGAATGGGCAAGAGTAGATTCAAGTTTTCAGGACACCAGACCTTCGTTTTTCGGTATGGGTGGTTGGAGAAGGGTGTTCGTGCTGTAGCGGAGTGTCCGACTGTGTTTTCCGAGGAAGATGCACTCGTTCGTCTCGGTGTCGGCAAGAACATGGTGGACAGCATTCGACATTGGTGTCAGGTGACACAGCTCGTCGAGCGTGACTCTGCCGTAGAGCGAAACACAGGACGCTATCTCAAGCCTACCCTGATTGCCCAACATCTGCTGCTTGATGGGGGATGGGATGCCTTTCTTGAAGATGATGCTTCGCTGTGGCTGATCCATTGGCTGCTAGTGACCAATCCCAGCGTGCCGACGGTTTGGAGTTTGCTTTTCTCGCACTTTAACAGACCTGACTTCACAAGGCGGGAGATCACAGACTTCGTCCGTAGTTTTGCCGAAAGGGAGGGCATGAAGGTTGGGGATTCATCAATCATGCGTGATGTAGACTGCCTCATCCGGACATACGTTGCGAGCTCCGGCAGCAAGAAACAGGCAGTTGTTGAAGAGACCTATAGTTGTCCGCTTCTTCAGTTGAATCTTATCCAATTTGCTCCAGACGGGGATCTTTACCGATTTGCCATTGGTCCGAAGCCCTCTCTGCCCGCAGCGGTTTTTGCATTTGCATTGCACGAGCATTTTGAGAAGACGCGTGCCGGTCGCAACACGATGAGCCTTCAGGAATGCCTCTATGGAGAGGGAAGTCCCGGACAGGTCTTCAAGTTGGATGAGAACAGCCTGATCGAGTACCTTGAGGAATTGGAAGATTCGTTGGAGGACAGCATTGCCTTGGATGAAACGGCTGGGTTGAAACAAATCTATCGCAGGCGCTCTATTGACCCTCTGCGGGTTCTTGGTGATTATTACCTCGGAGGTAGTCGGAAGTGAGTTCTGCAGCCATGATGCTTTGCGATGTACTTGAGGTCAAAGGACGCTTCAGACGCTCAATCAATCTGGAGAAGGATTTCTGCAATTCAACCCAGAATGGGGACTATATCCTGACACCGACCGCACGGGAAGCTCTCAGGCGTCTGGCTGAGGGTATGAGCGAGGGTTCCTCATGCCGGTCCTGGACAGTGACGGGTCCTTATGGTGTTGGCAAGTCTGCGTTTGCCGTCTTCCTTACACGACTCCTATGTTCTTCGAGTGCTTCGGACACTCAAGTGCGAAGCCAGTTGCTGGAGTGTGACCCACAGCTGCACGCTCATCTACTCGAACTGGGGATTTTCGATAACGGCTCGAAAGGGTTTCTTCCGATTCTTGCTACCGCAAGGCGGACCCCTGCTTCAAGATGTATTGCTGAAGGGATCATTGCCTCGGCAGCAGCGACTCGTATAAAGAGTCTGAAAAACTGTGTGAGAGAAATCTCGGAGAAACTTGATTCACAGCGAAATGGTCAGCCATGGGATACAAGGCAGGTGACCAATACGTTGGTTTCGCTTTCGGCAAAGGCAACTAATGCAGGCTATCGGGGAGTCCTGCTTGTTGTTGACGAACTGGGGAAGCTTTTTGAGTATGCAGCTCGGTATCCACAGAAGGGAGATGTTTTTGTCCTGCAGGAGATTGCGGAACAGGCATCCCGGAGTGGCCGTTGTCCGATCCTCTTGGTCGGCATCCTGCATCAGTCTTTTGAGGACTATGCCCAACACCTTGATCTTGCGACCAGGCGCGAATGGGCGAAGATTCAAGGTCGGTTTGAGGATATTGCATTTCTGGAACCTCCTGAGCAAGTCATTCGGATGATCGCCAAAGCCATCGAATGGTCGCCAGATGCGACAGCACAGATTCCGGCACGGTTTCTGGACAAGATAGTTCTGGGTGCGTTGAAAGCCGGCATTGCTCCGCCGGGCATGAAGGATTCTGATTTCGAGACCGCATCACGAGGAGCGTATCCGATTCATCCAGTCACATTAGTCGCCCTTCCATTCCTGTTTCGGCGGTTCGCTCAGAACGAGCGGTCGCTCTTTTCCTACCTGAGCAGTTTGGAGCCCTATGGTTTTCAGGAGTTCATCCGAACGAAGCCGCTTGAGAAGGACTGCCCACCGGTTGTTCGGCTCAGCCACCTTTTTGACTATTTTACGAAGAACTTTGGAGCAGGACTCTACCGCCATCCTCAGGCTTTGCGCTGGATGGAGGCTGCCGACGTTTTGGAGCGGAGAGAAGGACTCTCGTCGCTTCATCGCGAGGTGGTTAAGACGATAGGAGTTCTGAATGCGTTGGGTGAGTTTTGTCATCTGAACGCAACCGAAGAGGTCATTTCCCTTGCTGTTACGGACTGTTCCGTCCCGAGCAGCGATCTGATCGACGTGTTGCAGTTTCTAAGGGAGCAGTCCGTATTGACTTTCCGTAAGTTCAATCGAACGTACCGAATTTGGGAAGGCAGTGACGTTGACATTGATGAACGTATCGCTGAAGGGGAGAGGCAGATCCGCCATGGGTTGAATCTCGCCGATCGGTTGAGGCAATATCTTCCAAAGAGACCCTTGGTCGCGAGGCGACACAGCTTCGAGACCGGGGCTTTGCGGTATTTTTCTGTCGAGTATCTTGATGATCCAGATGCCATTGAACAGTGCTTGAGTGTTCCTAAAGATGGGGGAACGGTTGTTGTCTGCCTTGGAGAATCCGATATGCTTACGGAGCGTTTCCGTGAAATTGCACTTGTCTCCAAAGCCTGCAGGAATACACTCTTTGCCATTCCCCAGTTCATTGGAGAATTGCGGGCGATTGTCACTGAGATAGGGGCTTTGCGATGGGCTTGGGAGAATACTCCTGAGATTCGAGATGACCGTGTTGCCAGGAAAGAGCTGTCGCTCCGTATTGCTTCGGTGGAGCAGATTCTTTGGCGCAACGTGGACAGTCTCATGGATCCAAGGGATGAACCGATTGGGAGCGGTTGTCTCTGGATTCATGATGGGCGTTGTATTCCTGTGAGTTCTCCCGCTGGAGTGTCTCAACTCCTTTCGGATGTCTGCGATCAGGTTTATCCGAGCGCGCCAAGAATACGCAATGAACTCATCAGCCGAAGGCTGATATCATCTGCCGCCGCAGCGGCCCGACGGAACCTCATCGAGCGAATGCTGACACGGCACAGCGAGGAAGCGCTTGGCATAGAGGGGTATCCGCCCGAGAGAAGTGCTTACGAGTCGGTGCTGCGCGTTTCGGGACTTCACCGGTTTGATGAAGGTGCCTGGCGGTTTTGCGATCCAGACTCTTCTGACCCTTCGAATCTGAGCGCCTTGTGGAGTTTCCTCTCGGATGCCATATTTGGGTCAAAGTCGGGGCCGGTTCCGTTGGACCGGCTTTTTGCGCAGATTGCCGAACCTCCTTTCGGTGTTCTGCCGGGCTTGCATCCGGTGCTTCTGTGTGCCTTTTTGCTGGCGCATTCCGATGAAACGTCTCTGTATCGCGAAGGAACTTTTCTTCCTGAGATCACGGTAACAGCCTTCGAGGTCCTGATGCGGAGACCCGAGCTGTTTGCGGTGGGAGGAAGCAGAATTGCTGGGTCTCGGGCACTGGTGGTGAATCGGTTGGCGCGTGGGCTTGGTGTTGCTTCGGCGACTGTGCCGATTGTTCGTGCTCTGTTTGCTATGGTGAAGAGTCTTCCTGAGTATGCCTGGAACACGCAGCGTCTTTCGGAATCCGTTGTGGCGCTTCGTGAAGCATTTCGGAACGCGAAGTCACCCGAGGTATTTTTGTATTGCATGCTTCCGGAAGCATTGGGCATGCCCGCTTTTCCGGAAGGAAGCCATACGCCCCAAGAAGTGGACAGATTCTTCGACCTTCTGAACCAGAGCCTTCGTGAGTGGGCAGACGCAACTCCGAGAACAATTGCGGGGGCGCGCGACTCTTTGCTGAATGCTTGTGGCTTGAGTAGTGGGGACTCCGGATGGCAGCAGCTGCGTGAACTTGCTGTCGCGGTTGAGCCTTATGTGACGAATCATCAGACTCTGTCATTTGTTCAGCGGATTGCTCAGTCTGCGGCAGATGCTGCAGGGGTTGAATCCGTTATTGCACTTGTTGCCAGCAAACCTCCTCGCAACTGGACTGACGCTGATGCAGAACGATTTCCCGACGCCGCCACAGCTGCAGGAGCGCCTTTTCGTGAGGCTGTGCGTACGAGGAGGATCTCCGATGATCCGAACTTCGAATTGACCGAAGAACAGCAGGGCGAGGCTGAGGCTCTTGTTGTAAGCGTGAAGCAACACCTGCAGAAGACAACTCAGAAGACATCGCCTGCAGTCATTCGTGCCGCGATGCTCAAACTCTTGGAGGAACTGCAAACATGACCAAGAAGACAATCGTTCCTGACCCGCAGACATGTAGGCATATCCTCTCCCTTTCTGGTGGCAAGGACAGCACGGCACTTGCCCTGTACATGCGCGACAAAGTCCCCCAGATGGAATATGTTTTTTGTGATACTGGGCATGAACTACCCGAGACCAAGGACTATTTGCTGAAGATTCAGGCGCACCTGGGTAGAGAGATCAGTATCCTGAATCCTGATCGGCCTTTCGAACACTATCTCGGTTTGTACCGTGGAGTACTCCCTGACCCTAGGACACGCTGGTGTACGAGGATGCTGAAGATTCGTCCCTTTGAGAAATACGTTGGTGATGACCCTGTAATCCTGTATGTGGGAATTAGGGCGGATGAGATGCACAGAAAGGGCTACATCTCCACTAAGTCAAACATTACCGCACATTTCCCGTTTGTTGAAGATGGAATCCGAATGAATGACGTTGTGCAGATTCTTGAAGGAAGCGGTTTGGGTCTCCCTGACTACTACAGATGGCGATCAAGGTCAGGGTGCTATTTCTGCTTCTTCCAACAAAGACGGGAATGGGTTGGACTATTGGAGAACCACCCGGATCTTTTTCGGAAGGCGGCAGGATTTGAGAAGACGGATCCGACAACAGGGACACGGTTTACTTGGATACAAAACGAAAGTCTTGAGGATTTGGAGCGATTTGATCGTGTTCAGCAGATCAAACAGGAATACGAGGCACGCATCGAGAGTCAGCGAAATATGAACACGGCACAATCCACTTTGCTTGATGTGTTCTCTGAAGATGCCGCTTCAGAGAGCAGCTGCCTGATATGTCACCTGTGATGGGGATGCCGGAAAGGGCGACTTCAGTGGAACGCGAGATATACCTGGATTACAATTCAACGACTCCTTGTGCAAAGGAAGTGGTTGACGTCATGTTGCCGTACCTGAGTCAGCAATACGGAAATCCATCTAGCCCACATCTTATGGGCAAACGGGCATATGCAGCATGCAGTGACGCAAGGGAGCAGGTGAGTGAGTTGCTTGGCTGTTCCAGTGCCGAGATTGTTTTCACGAGTTCGGCAACCGAAAGCAACAATCTTGTCCTGAAAGGAGTCATGGCAAAAGCTCAACGGAGAAAGATTGTTACAACAGCAGTTGAACACAAGTCGGTCTTGGAGCCATGTCGAGTTATCAGAGATCAAGGGATAGAAGTTGTTGTGGTTCCTGCAAATGAAGAAGGTGTTGTCGATCTTGAACGTGCCAAGGATGCGATTGACGAAGGGACGGCGTTGGTCTCCGTTCAGGGAGCTAACAACGAGACAGGAGTCATACAACCTATCGAGCATCTTATGAAGATTGCGCACAGCAAAGGCGCGCTCTTTCACTGCGATGCGGCGCAGTTGCTAGGCAAGGTTCCGCTGCCAAGATCATTCGTGGAGGTAGACTATGCTACGTTTAGCGCTCACAAAATCTACGGTCCGAAGGGGCTTGGCATCCTCTATATAAGGAAAGGTATTGCTCATAGGTTTCTTCAACCAATTCTCCACGGCGGGTCTCAGGAAGGCGGACTGCGTGCTGGAACACTGAATGTTCCTGGGGTAATTGGTGCAGCAGAAGCCTGTCGGATAGTCAGGGAAAGAGTGGTAAGGGATGTGCGTGAGATAACAGCCCTCCGAGACAGATTTGAAAGGCTGATTATAGAAGCGTTGCCACATGCAAGGATCAATGGCATGCAGGCTGTACGACTGCCTGGAACCACCAGCCTGACAATTCCTGGAGTTCCAGCCACGATGCTAATCGCCAATACACCCGGTCTATGCATTGGTGAGGGATCAGCATGTTCTTCTGGTACTCCCGAGCCGTCACATGTGCTTCTTGCTATGAACGTCAACCGCAAGGATGCTGAATGTACTGTCAGGATTAGTTTCGGCCGAGGGAACACTGAGTCTGATGTGGATGAATCAGCCGCAAC
>JAKQFZ010000315.1 GCA_029558215.1 Candidatus Omnitrophota bacterium | reverse complement strand
TAGGTCTGCTTTACGAAGCGGAAACAGCCGAGCTGCCCTACGTGAAGCTGGCAGAGGCTGTACTCCGAGAACTGGCTCACTCCGGCAAGGAAACGGTAGCAGCGTTCACGGCGAAAGCAGCATTCATAGTGAATGCGCTGGAAGAGCCAGAACCCGCGCCTCGGAAGAGCATCATTCAAATGACAGGCGAGGTTCCTATCTTCTTCCTGGTAGCAGTGATTAGGCAGTACGTGAGGCTAACTCACAACAGCGCCTCTGACCTTTTTCAACAGTGCTTTGCAGGCCCTGTCGTTCACAACCTTGCCAGCGTTACCTCTCAATTGTCGAAGCTGACGTCCTTCATAGAAAGTTCCACGGCTTCTATTACCAGTGTTTCAGAAGCGAGCAGCCTGTGTAGGCAAGTGGCGTTTCTCCTGAACCAGAAAAGGCTCTTGATATTGGAGCACGATATTCTATACCTGAATCGCATGAACCCTGACCTTGGATACTCGGGCATCAACACAAAGGAGTAAGAAAGATGGTTACAAGAAAGCAACAAGGAAGAGACCTAGACGACATCCCGGTCGAGGGAAACCAACGCCCGAAGCCTTCAGATAGGGTGGACCTCTTCCTCTTCAAGGACCACGAAAAGAAGTACGTGAAGATGCGTCTCTTCGGAGGCATCATGTCCTATGGAGTTCACTGGATAGAAACAAAGACTAGAGACGGCAAGAAGGTCAACTTCTCAGTTCCTTGTAGTGCGTATGATCTGTCGAGTGGGCACCGTGATACCACCAAGAGGTGTGCGTGGTGCGATCACATGGCCAATGGAGGCGAGCAGGTCAAGTTCTCCGAGGAGTACTTCACAAATGCGATCCTCAGGTCAGAACAAAGACGAGAGCCTGAAAGGAAGCCTAAGGCTTCCAAGAAAGAGATCGAGACGGGATACAAGGAGAAGGGCTCAGACTCGTGGACTCCTGTTCGGGTGGTCAGGCTTAGTACTTCGGTAGCGCGGACGCTAAAGGATCTCAAGCAACTGAACACGGTTGAAGACGAGGACGAGAACACAATCGCCAAGTCGTTGACAGACCGTCGTTATGGTCGCGACGTTAGCATCATGTACGACAGTACCAAGGCTCCGGCTCAGCAGTACGCCGTTCAAATGGGAGAGAAGGTAACTCCCATCCGACGAGAGGAGCGCGAATACCTGATCTATGACTTGAGCGGCCTGCACCCTGAAGTTTCAGAGGCAGAGTCGTTGAAGGAGTACAAGTCCTGGGCCAAGCGAATGGGCCTGGATGACAGTGATGAAGAGGACAAAGGCAGCAAGGGCAAGAAACGCAAAGTCTCGAAGAACGAAGAGAACGATCTTGATGACGAGGAAGACGACCTTGGTGAAGACGATCTA
>JAKQFZ010000314.1 GCA_029558215.1 Candidatus Omnitrophota bacterium | reverse complement strand
GTACAGTGAACGCAAAAAACGTTGCGGCAAGCAAGCCCACCTTTGTGGAGTAGAGTCTCTTGCCGATGTCAAAGAGAATGGGAACACACAGCATGCAGAAGAAAGCCGACAGAAACCGTCCTGCCAAAGTAACGTCGTCGTAGTTCGGATTCACCGGAGCCAGCATCGCGAGTTTGAGGCGGGGATAGAAAAAGAAGAACAGTGCAAGCGCACCGACAACGACAAACACCGAAGGGAGGCGAAGTCGGGTGATGCGCTTCAAAACGATTATGCACGCACAGAGCAGGAGCACTGCGACAATTCCAATCGGGACGATGAGTCCTGAAGAGACCAGATCGCGAAACGGGGGAAGTACTCTGCCGTACTGAGGGCTGAGCCGTCCCGTCTCGGGAAGATCAAAGCCGTTCAGGAAGTACTGCAGGTAGATGTAACCCTTATAGAAAAAGAGCGTTGAGTAGAAGCCGAAATGTCCCCATGTGTGGATTGTCGGACGGTAGTCGTCACGGGTCATCATGTCATACGTCTGCGAGACGACTGCGCGCTCATCCGGATGTGGAAATCCAGCGTCATTCCAGTCCAGTGCATGAAAGTGAAAATACCCCGATACGATGATCACAAGGGTCAACAGGAGCCTGACACCAAAGCGTTGGCCCATTGATTCTACTCCTTGCCTTTTCTGGTCGGTCATATTAGAGTCAGTCTCATGATGATCATTTCATAGATTCCTTATTGCTAAGGACAGGATTATGGCAATTTCGATTCCGAACTGCAAGCATAACTGGATAGCGCTTCTTCATTCGGTCTTTCTCGGTTGTGTTGTCCTCTGTGCGGTAGGCTGTGATTCGCGAAACCCGGCCTCGATCAGCGAAGAGCGCATGGGACGTCCAACGCCCACTGTCCCACCGCAGATCGCGCAGAGGCGGGAAGTCCGAATGCCACAGCAAGTTGCACAACCGATCGTCCCTGAGGCACCGCGTCCGACCATCCGGCCGGGAAAAGTGATCCGAAGCAATCCCAGCCCGATCGAGGCTGACTTGAAGCCGGTTGCCCTGGCAAGCCTTATCCGCTCGGGATCCGTGACGGTGCAAGGCTGGAATGCGGATTACTTCAGGACAGTGGATGGGGACACAACCAGTCTCTATCGAACCGATCAGGTGAATCCTCTCGTGATCACCTTTGCCTTTGAGGAGGCGATCAACCTGAAGACGGTGCGGATATTTCCTTCCTATTCCAGTTACGATTGGGCTGTCTACACAGATGCTTCGGAGCAGGGCTTGATCATCAGGGGTGTTCCCGAGGAGCAATGGTCGCGCATGGACTTCGAACAGCCCTTGCAGACTAAGAGCATTCGGATCGAGGTTCTTCGGGTTGAACGAGACAACTATGTTCATCTGAACGAGATTGAGATCTACGTTCAGTGAATCAAGGCGGGTATGCCTGTGCTATCGCATTGTCGCACTTTGGGCACCTTGAGATCTGAGATTTCAACCCCTTGACAAGGGGAGAAGCCACAGGCATGATAGAAGAATGAGAGTGTTTTTTTTTCTAATCCGTTATGCACCTTGACGCATAACGAACGCATAGAGGATTCTGTAGGCGCTTTCCGATGAGAATTCTGATCGGTGTTGACGACACGGACAACGAGACAAGTATTGGAACGGGTCGCTTTGCGCGAGACCTTTCCGAGGCTCTTGTCAAAGCAGGACTGGGAACCGCACATGGGGTGACCCGGCACCAGTTGCTTGTAGATTCTCGCATTCCATATACATCTCACAACAGTGCTGCGGCCATCCTTTTTGAAACTTCTGACGTGGACGCAGCAGCGCGGTGCTGCCGCGGATTTTATGCCGACAATTTCCATTCCGGATCGGATCCCGGGTTGTGCATCGCAGAAGACGCTTGTTCTTGTTTGACGGAGTTCGGGCGGGCTGCTCAGCGTGAGATTCTGACAAAATCCCAAGCCTTCGACTTGGCGTATGCATCGGGATGCATCTTGGAAGAGCATGGAGGAACGGGAGATGGTATCATCGGCGCGTTAGCTGCTGTAGGACTTCGTGCGTGCAGGGACGACGGACGCTACCTTGACTATGGTGGTTGTCGAGACATCCAGGGGACTCTTACGGTAAGTGAACTACTCAGTCGCAGCGGCGCTGATGGTGTTTGTTGCGGTGATGGCATTCTCACTGAGGAGAACGCCCTTGTTGATACGCAGGACTGGGTGCGTCCCGAACTTGTTTCTGGACGCGCTGTCATCATGGTTGAACGGAGGGACGATAGATGGATCACTCTACGAAAGCACAAACATTGACTTTCCCTTGGGTTCGTGTGAGTCGAAGGGAACTCATCGCCGTTGTGATGATTGCGTTTTGGGTGGGTGCAGTGGTCTACGGGCATACGCTCTCCAGAGGACTGGGTGCCAGGCTCCATGGTCATCGAACGGCATTTTGGCTGGCTCCCCTGCTATTGGGAGTCTGGTCTTCAGGACGAAAGACGACTTCCATTCTGGGTGGTGGTCTGAGTGGCCTTGCTGTGGGCATGTTTGTCTCAACGCGGAACCCAATGATCCCGCTTGTGGTCTGCACCGCATGTGCGGCTTTTGCCTCGTTTGTCAAGGTGCCTTCGAGGACCTGGAAAGGGGCTTTCACGGCTGTCTATGTCGGTCTCGTCTGCGGATGGCTGGCTCTTGCTGCAAGAGGCGTGCTTCAATTTGGATCCGGAAGAATGTGGATGGGTGCAGAGTGGACGGTTGCGCTTGTTATCTACGCTCTCTCAGGGATGGCGGGAAGCATCACAGCGTGGCTTGTGTACGCATTGTACGACCTTGTCCGGCACAACACCAAATCAGTACAAGGGAACTCTTTCATCGAAGGCATCTATCGTGCTCTCTCTCGCGGCTTCACGCTCATTGAACTGCTCATTGTGGTTGCCATCATCGGCATCCTCGCCGCCATTGCCATCCCGAATTTCCTTAACGCACAGACTCGTGCCAAGGTCAGTCGAACAGAATCTGAGTTCCATGCTCTGGCGACGGGTCTGGAAGCGTACCGTGTTGACAACTCGGGCTATCCCTCGCAGGGCACTTCAGGGGGGACTTCGGTTGACCGTCTGAATGTTCTTTCGACTCCGGTGTCCTACCTCAAGGATCCACAACTCGTGGATCCTTTCTGTACCGAGAACACAGGGGACATCTTCTATAAGTACAGCAATTTTAAGGAAGCACCGGAAGCATTGGGTGATCCGTACCACTTGAATTGGGGACTTAGAGGACGCGCTCCAGACACGGTCTTCAGTCGCACGCGGGATATCCTGACCAACGGAGCCATCAACGCCAAAGCCCTCTACGATCCGACCAATGGCATCACCAGTACCGGTGACATTCTTCGAACAGGCTCTCGGGGGCTTGCCAAATAGGCTGTGCCGATTGCGTTCGGTTCGCGAGTTTCTTTTGCCTGTTCCATCCTGCTTACTTGTTCACTTGCCTTCGATATCGTGCGCGATCTCAGATCGGATTTGCTCCAGTTGTTCTGGAGCCTGGCAGTACTCTGTCATGGAAGTGACCAATCT
>JAKQFZ010000305.1 GCA_029558215.1 Candidatus Omnitrophota bacterium | reverse complement strand
AGCGGGTGTCTATGTGGACGGGACAGGCGACGGTGATATCTGTGCCTGGGCAGGAGCGCCATTTGAGAAAGGTGACGAAGAAGGAACCATGATGCCCGGCACCCTGTGCAGTCTGTGGGCGAGTGTTGACTGGCAGACCGTCCGAGGTTCCGGTGCCGATCGTCGGGAACTGAAGCAAGCGATTGATGATGGCATTTTCACCATTCCTGACGTACATCTTCCTGGGATGTGGCGTGTGGGTGAGACTCTGGGGGGTGGAAACATTGGTCATACCTTTGGCGTTGACTCCACCGATGAGCGCTCTCTGACCAAGGCGCTGGTCTGGGGTCGCAAACTGGTGTTGGAGTTCGAACGCTACTACAAGCAGTATCTCAAAGGATACGAAAAGATGGAACTGGTTGGAACAGGCTCTCTGCTGGGGATTCGCGAGAGCCGTCGGATCATCGGAGATCACATTCTCTGTCTGGAAGACTTCCAGAAGCGTGCCGTGTTCGAGGACGAGATCGGGAGATACTGCTATCCCATTGACATTCATCCTTCCAAGCCGGGCTCGAATGAAGCGTACAAGGAATTCGAAAAGCTCTTCCGTGACATGCGCTACGCCAAGGGTGAGAGTTATGGAATTCCTTACCGCGTGCTGACTCCCAAAGGCTTATCGAACGTGCTGGTGGCGGGACGATGTGTCAGCACGGATCGCTACCTTCAAGGATCCATTCGTGTCATGCCGGGCTGTTATATCACTGGTCAGGCGGCAGGTGTCGCTGCAGCCATTGCGGTGGAGCGCAAGTGTGATACACGAGGCGTTGCAGTGGGTGAATTGCAGCAGCGACTTAAGAAGATGGGCGCTTACCTGCCCAACGCCTGAAAGGTTTCTGCTCCAACTGGCTTTACGTGTGTTTATCTGAGGGCTTCCGTCAAAGCGCACAATGATGAGGAAGAACGGAACGGTGCAGTGCTTCGCACTATAGATCCCTGTGAAAATGCTCAAACCCCGACCGCAGAACGGCCATTTTCCCGCCCGATGAATCAAGCCACTGAAAGCCTTCTGACGCTTCGAGGATCGTCCCAATCTGAGTCATGGGCAGCCTCAACTCCTGAGCCAGCTGTTCGGCATCCGAAGTCCTGTTGTTTGGCAGAGTGAAAAGAAGTTCAAACTCTTCTCCGCTCATCAAGGCAAGACGTTTGGGATCGAGACCCAGGCTGGTGGCAACAGCTCGTGCCGCAGGAGCAATTGGAATTTGATCTGCATTGACAGTGAATCCCACCCCACTGGCTCTGCACATTTTTC
>JAKQFZ010000297.1 GCA_029558215.1 Candidatus Omnitrophota bacterium | reverse complement strand
ATGAGCTCATCTCTCCAGTTGACGAGTAGCGAATTGTCTGCTTGAATGCAAGAAATACGCTCAAAGGAATCATGTCTGAAGGGAAGAAGCGATTATGCAGCTGAATGAGGCAGTAAAGTCCGTCTTTGCTTCTGGGAACTTCACCTCTCTGGATTGGGGAATCGTTGTCATCTATCTCCTTGCTTCACTGATCATAGGGGTCTTCTCGAATCGCTTCATCAAAGGGATTTCCGGTTACATTATCGCTGGGAGAAGTCTCGGTACGGCACTGGCAGTGGCGACAATGACCGGGACTGAGTTGGGACTTATCACCGTGATGTATTCCGCTCAAAAGGGATTCACTGGTGGTTTTGCCGCCTTCCACATCGCCGTTATCTGTCTCATTGTGACGTTCTTCGTTGGGCTCTCGGGCTTTATCGTTGCCCGTTTGCGAGAGAGCCAGGTCATGACAATTCCAGAATACTATGAGCAGCGTTTCGGTCGTCGAACTCGGATTCTTGGAGGCATTCTTCTTGCGTTTGGTGGCATTCTGAACATGGGTCTCTTTTTGAAGGTTGGCTCGATGTTTGTTGTCGGCGTGACAGGAATGGATCCGACGGGAGGACTTTTGACCGCGGTTATGGTGACACTGATCGCGCTTGTGCTTGCCTATACAATTCTTGGAGGCATGGTGTCCGTTGTCGTAACGGACTATTTCCAATTTGTCGTTCTGTCATTTGGGATGCTGCTCATGGTCGGACTGACACTCAATCGTTTCGGCTGGGATCAGATGGTGGACGTCGTCTTTCAGTTCAAGGGTCGGGGTGGCTTTGACCCGACTGTTTCTGAGGGTGGATTCGGATTCACTTATATGAGCTGGCAGGCGGTACTCGGTCTTGTCAGTTGTGCCATCTGGCCGACGGCAGTGACACGAGCCTTGTCGAGTCGCGATGTGAAGACGGTCAAGAGACAGTATATGCTTTCCTCCCTGTCATTCATGATTCGATTCATGATTCCCTATTTTCTGGGAATCGGTGCGTTTGTCTTTGTCATGACCAGCGGAGGGTTGTACAAAGAGATATTCTTCCCCGAGGATCCCTCCCAGGCGGTCAACAATCTCTACGCCATGCCACTCTTCGTGTCCCATGTGGTGCCGACCGGACTTCTTGGTCTTGTGACGGCGGCCATGTTGGCGGCCTTCATGTCCACCCATGACAGTTACCTCCTCTGCTGGTCGTCGGTCATCACCTTGGACATCATCTCGCCCTTGCGCCATCGAAAGCCGATAACGGATAAGGGGAAGATTCTGTTGACGAGAGTCATCATGCTGTTGATCGGCGCATACATCGTATTTTGGGGTCTTTTCTACGAGGGCAGTGAGGATATATGGGACTATATGGGGATCACAGGGGCGATCTACTTCACAGGTGCAATCTCGCTTTTGCTCTTTGGCCTCTATTGGAAGCGAGCCAGTTCAACCGGTGCCGTGCTTTCATTGCTTGGTGGTTTCAGTGCGGTTCTCGGTTTGGGAAAAGTGCGGCTTTGGCTTGGTGGACTTCTGGGAATGGAACTGACGCCCGCTCACGTCGGGCTCTTTTCCTTGTTTCTGAGCATGGGAGCGATGGTGTTGGGTTCTCTCCTGTTCCCGGACAAACAGCGACAAAGTGTGACGGAGGCGGAATAACTGATGGCTGGTTGGGCATTTCTTTGGAAGGTTGTCTTTGTATTTGGAGTATCGGCTTTTGCACTGCTGAGTCTCTGGGTCACGGTCTTTGGCCTTGCCGACATCAAGCGGATGTTTGAAGACCTTGGCAGGCAGGATAATCAGTGAGGCCGACTCGGGTCTCCCAGTGAGCAAGCACCGACAGTGAGACCTGTTGTTTCGTTGTGTTCATTGCTCATTTCTTCTTGACTCATGGTTTTCCAACTGCAATAACTTGTTCGAAACGGATAGGCTGATATTGATGGGATGCTGATCTGATGAAGTTCCACATACTCACCTATGGATGTCAGATGAACTTTGCCGAATCTGATATCCTTTCACGACGCCTTGAACGAGCTGGATACACTCCAACAGAGTTGCTGGAGCAGGCTGAAATTATCCTCATCAACACCTGCTGTGTTCGAGCGACAGCAGAGACTCGTGCCTATGGCAGACTTCGATCGCTCAGGCCTCTCAAGGAATCAGGGTCTCTCAGAGTATTGGGGGTCTGTGGTTGTCTGGCTCAACAGGATGCTGAGACGATGTTGGAACGAATTCCCCATCTGGATCTTGTTGTGGGGACACGCGCTCTGGATCGCCTGGCAGACCACGTTGCCAAGTTGGTTTCGGAGAAAGGCCGAATTTCCGATATTGGTGATGGGCCAGCTCTGACCCTTCCATCAGAAGAGATCAGTCCTGCGTCTGTGGAACACTCTGTGACCAATGCGGAACACTATCCTGTCTTTGTTTCTATAACAAGAGGCTGCAGTAACCGTTGTGCCTATTGTGTCGTGCCGGGGGTTCGGGGAGCACTGGAGAGCCTCAATTCAAGCGAGATTCTCCGACAAGTTCGACATCTCGTTGATTCGGGTTTCAAGGAAGTCACTTTGATCGGGCAGAATGTGAATGCCTACAGGGAAGGGAATCTCAACTTCTCGCACATACTTAGAAAAGTACATGAAGTTGAGGGTTTGAAGCGAATTCGATTTGTCACTTCACACCCCAAGGACTTATCCGATGATATCATTGATGCCGTGGCCGAACTGCCGAAAGTGTGCGAATACTTTCACATGCCTCTTCAGTCCGGTTCGGAACGGATTCTCAAACTGATGCGCCGTGGCTATACGGTTGACCACTATAGGGCGCTTGTGGAGAAAATTCGTGAACGCGTTGTCTGCCCTGCAGGCAGAGGCAAAGTGGCCATCAGCACCGATCTGATCGTTGGGTTTCCAGGCGAGACGGAAGAGGACTTTCTGGCCACTCTGCAGTGTGTTCGGGAGATTCGCTGGGACGGTGCTTACACGTTCATGTATTCAGCGCGCAAGGGGATAGAGGCTGAACTGCTTCCGAACAAGATCCCACACGAGACCAAACTTGCCCGCTTGCAGATATTGATCGATATTCAGAAAGAGATCAGCCATGGGATCAACCAGGAACGTGTGGGCAAGATCGAAGAAGTTCTGGTCGAGGCCTCCTGTCCGGAGCACCAGTCACAAATCTCTAACGCGTCTGTGACGAAAGAGGGACTCTGGCGAACGCGAACGCGCAATAACAAAATCGTCTCTGTTCAGAAATCTTCTCTTGAGAAATATCTGAGTGTTGGAGATATCGTTGCAGTTCAGATTGTTGAGGCGCGAGCGTATACTCTCCTTGGAGAGGTGGTATCGGCCAATGATGCTTAGGGTGAACACGATGTTGAGTAAGATGCTCTCGAGTCACTTCGGACTCGTCTGTGCGATCTTTGGGATCGCTTTGTTTTCAGTGAGGCTGCCTTGTGCTCAGGAATCGGAAAGGTCTTCGGGAGAGTACTATGGCGCCGATTCAGACTTTTTCAAAGGCAAGGATCTGTACCTGCGCTCTCAAACAACGCCAGCCCGCTCACACCTCGAGAAGTATCTCAAGGACAATCCGCAGGGACGTTTCATGCTTGAAGCCAGATTCCTGCTGGCTGTAACGGAGACCGACATTGAGCGTGCGAAGGATGGTTTTTGGCAATTGTACCGGGATCGGCCTGAAGATGTCCTTGGGCGACTGGCCTATTTCCAGTATGGTTGTCTTCTGCTGCTGAGTGGGCAGTATGCGGACACGTCAGAGGTTTTCGAGCATCTGACATTGGCGGGAGTCGGATCGGATGATGGGCTGGTTCAGCGGAGGGATTTCCTTCCTTTGAATGTGATGGATCTTGCGGATTTTGGAGTTGACGGTTTATATGCGGCGTCATTGGTTCTTGCCGAGAGCCTTCCGGCAGCCGAGAATGCAGTACAACAGTTTGCCTCCAAGACATCGAGTCCGACTGCTTCTGAGCGTTGGCTTCTCCTCTCAGGTGTGCTCGCCGACAAGCAAGGCCGTTTTTCCGAGTGCCAGAATCTTCTGAGTCGGCTTGTTGCCACAAGTCCGAACTCAAGTGCGTGTGCTGCGGCTTGCTACTACGCCCTTGCCGTGATGCGCTCAGGAACAGGCGCACAGGACGGGCGAATCTTTGCAGACCATCTTGCAAAAGCGTTTTCCAGAAGCCCTGAGTATCGAATCTTTCAGCGATCTCGACAGGCAGAATGACAAGGTCTTCCCATCATCGTTGCGGGTCAGGGAGATGAGAAAAAAAGACTTGCATTCGAAGGTTTTTTTGGGGTATATACCCGCCGGAACCAATTTGATGCGAGACGACTAAGACTGACTTAACACAAAACCAGGGATGGTACTCCGCACCCTTCACTGGGAGGTGAATTGACAATGGCTAAGAGACCTCGTTGTCCAGAATGTGATTCAATTATGATGGAAGAGGATGATGGCGAACTCTCCTGTCCTGAGTGTGGTCGCGTTTACGAACAAGAAGATACTGAGGAATACGAAGACGATCACGCCGCAGACGATCTTGAGGAAGAAGACGATTTGGATGAGTTTGGTGATGACGACTGTGAGGACGATGAAGACCTCGAAGATCTCGACGATCTAGAAGATATTGACGATCTGGAGAAGGACGACGACTACGAAGACGACGAGGAGGACGATTCCTCCGATGCGGACTTCGAAGACGAGGATGATCGCTGAGAGAGAAGGGCTCAATGCCTACTTTGTCATCAGATAACCCAGTCCGGACTGCTTCCATGGCATATCAGGTACAGTCGCACGATCTCTAAACGGACCCTTCAGCAAAGCCAGAGCCGTATCGTTGGGAACATGACCCGGGAACAGATTTCCGTAGGCAAAGAGTGCAGTCCCTTGTGTTCCGAGTTCTCGGCTGATGTTGATTAAATCCAGTAGCGTATTGGTGTCCGTATTGTGTGCTCCCAGACCCGGTACAATCCAACGTCCAGAGCAATTTGCGAGAGCCTCACTGACGTAGCCTCGGAACTGATTCAGATCCTGAATGTAGAGCATGAGAATCCCAGCATCCAATGAGCCGTTGCTCATCCACTCTCGATAGTTCTGAAAAGCGTGGTCATAGGCGGTTGACCAACTCTTCATCACCGCGGCGGACAAGACTGCACTCTTGTCAACACTGCATACGTCCTGATAGACGGAAGAAACAATGTCTGATATTTGATCGCGGCGCCAATGATTCCACTGAAGTGGTAGTTCCGAAGGATCCTTTCCGTGAAGATCTTTGAATCTGTTTACGGATATCTGATTGTAACTCCAGTCTCCGACCTCATGGGGATATCGAATGTAGTCATAGTGGATGCCATCCACGTCATAGTTCTGAACGATGTCCAAGATGACATTTCGAAGATGCTGCTTTACACCGGGTACCCCGGGATCGACAAAGGTGTACCAGTAATCCCATGACCCTTGTGGCCACATGACAGAGCCATTGACGTCTTGCATGAACCAATCTCGATGAGTGTTCCAGAGTTGGTTCACTCCTTCTGGCGGGGGCACAGTCCGCTGCCACGCAGGGAAGACATTCACATAGGCGTGCAACTGTAGGCCTGCTTCGTGGGCTCTCAAACATGCATACGTGAGGGGATTCCATCCCGGATCCTGACCCAGCGTGGAAGGATCGGTGCCGGTCAACTCGTAAGCCCAGGGTTCCCACTGCGACTGGTAAAATGCCGTGCCGTTCCCTCGGATCTGAAAGAGGAGTACATTGAAATTGTGTTCGGCCGCGTTTCTGACGATATTGTCAACGTCGGACTCGGAACGGTAGTTGCCTCGGGTGACCCAAAGCGCACGACACTCACTCGTAACACTGAGCGGGGTGTTTGTTATTGTAGGTTGCGCCGCTGTTGGTGTCGGGGTCGGAGTGTTTGTGGTGGTTTTCTCAGGGTTGGGGGTCATGGTCAGATTCTCCTCATACTTGATCGCGTCTGCATAGAAGCGATTTGTCTGCGGCGGATACTCTCTGAACTCAACATATCCTTCCTCGGAGGCGAACTGCACGCCCTCAGCGACCAGGAGCCATTTGTCGCCGGCAGGCCCCTTGCCGTCGGGTGGTCCGAAGCCGACCAAGGGCACCGTCCCAGCGGTGTTTCGGTTGATTCCGTTTTCACTGATAGTCCAGACAGCATTTTCTGCCTGGATCGAGTCATATCCTCCTGGCACCGTGACATAGATGTTCCACATCTTCGACGCATCAAATAGAGGACTGTATTGCGGGTAGAACCGGTAAGTGGCATCACCGATGGTTGCAGCGTTCGAAAAGCGAGAGCCGGTTCCCTGAAGCCCTTCGGCTTTGCTCTTCGCGGTTGATCCTGAGGCATACCAGCCACTTCCGAATTCCCTGTAGAAATCGGGATTTGTGGCACCGCTCGAGTCCCTGGACTCTTGATAGAAGATCACTTGTCCCCAGCAGACCGAGCAAAGAAAAGCAAACAGGCAGAACAACAAACAGCCTTGACGCATACTGGTAACTCCTATTCTTCATGACCCTGTTTGCTGGTGATCAGACGATTCCTCCGACCACGATAGAGTCTGATTGGATAGAAAAGTGAAGGACGCATACTCCGTCCGTGCAGTGCATCAGACAGAGCGAGTCTGCGAAGCGTTCGCTGATGTTGGGTTTGTTGTCCCTAAAGGGTCTGCTGGACTTCGCGTCTTTCGATGCACTGGACTTGGTCGCCCACCTGAATGTCTCGCAGACCGTCAATGGACATGCCACACTCCATTCCGGATGGCACCTCTTTGACGTCCTCTTTGAAACGCTTCAGGTTCGTCAACGAACCGGAAAAGACCAATTCTTCGCCACGGTAAATCTTAATCGGTGTCTGGCGGACGAACTTGCCCGATGTTACAACACCACCGAAAACCGAGCTATCCTTGGAAGCCTTGAAGACCTGCTTTACTTCAAAGGTTCCAATAACATCTTCCGCGTACTGTTTGTCCAACATCGAAATCATCTGATTTCGAATATCGTTGATGGCATCGTAGATAATCTTGTAAAGGCGAACCTCAACATTCTCGCGTTCTGCCGCTTCAGCAACTTTTGGGTTCATATCAACGTTGAACCCGATGATCAATGCTTCCGAGGCTGCGGCAAGCATGACATCAGCCACTCCCACGGGACCCACTGCGCTGTGGATAACCTGGAGCCGGACTTTCTCCGAACTCAGCTTCTCCAAGCCATCGCAGAGAGCAATCACTGAACCCTGAACATCACCTTTGACAATCAAGGACAAGCGCTTAAGCTGTCCTTCGAGCACTCTCGAATAAAGATTCTCAAGAGTGATTGGGCGTGCTTTTTGAATGTCTTTCTCACGCTGGGCTGCCTGAAGTCTGATTGCCAACTGGCGACCGATCTTCTCATCTTCAACAACGAAGAAAAGATCGCCTGAGTTCGGCACGCCTCCCAAACCAAGGATTTCAACAGGCATAGAGGGTCCTGCCTCGTCAATCGCTCGGCCTTGGTCATCCAGAAGGGCACGCACCTTGCCTGGGTACAGGCCACAGATAAACGGATCTCCCGTTCGCAGAGTTCCGTCTTGGATAAGCACCGTCGCGACAGAACCCTGTCCGCGATCCACCCTGGACTCAATGACTGTTCCCATCGCGAGTCGTGAAGGGCAGGCTTTCTTCTCAAGTATTTCCGCTTCGAGCAGAATTGCTTCCAGAAGGTTTTCGATACCGGTCTTCTTTAGAGCTGAGATGCTGATGAAAGGAGTCTTTCCGCCCCAGTCATCGGACAGAAGACCGTGTTCTGACAACTGCTGCTTGATTCTGTCCGGATTGGCATCAGGCAGATCCACCTTATTGACTGCGACAATGATGGAAACGTCGGCCGCTCGGGCGTGGTGAATCGCTTCCACCGTCTGAGGCATGACGCCCTCGGTGGCAGAGACAACAAGCACAACAATGTCCGTCACCATGGCACCATGGGCACGCATCGCAGTAAACGTTTCATGCCCCGGTGTGTCCAGAAATACAATCTGTCCAGAGGGAAGGGTAACGTGGTAGGCGCCAATATGCTGGGTGATACCACCGGACTCTCCGGCCACAACGTTCGTCTGCCGTATGGCGTCCAGCAACTTAGTCTTTCCATGGTCCACATGCCCCATAACAGTAACCACAGGAGGACGAAGTCTCTCCTCGCCCGGCGAATGATCTATGTAGTCCTGAAGGAAGCCGTCCTCGACAAGGTCTACTTCCTCGACCTCGAATTCATACTCTGCAGCGATGATATGGATCGTGTCGGAATCCAAACGCTGATTCTTGGTCACCATCAGACCCATACCCATCAGCTTGCCGATAAGCTCGCTCAGGGGAATGCCAAGGTTCTCAGCGACATCAGACACAGTAGTGAGCTCTGTAATCCGAAGTGTTCGCATGGCGCGCTCCATCTCTTGACGTTCCTCTTCCACGGCACGCTCAAAACGGTCTCTCTTCTCGCGTCGGATTCGATCACGGCTCTTGGGTTTCTTGGTCCCAGGAGTGGGACGGCTGATCTGAGGCTGTTGCGGTGCCGCAGGAGCCTTTGGTGCTTCCTTCTTCTCGGCTTCACGCTTGGCCTTTTTGCGTTTCTGGAGCTCTCTCTTGATGATGACGTCCTGCGCATCCACCTTCTCAGGTTCGAGTACGACATCTTCCTCAAGAATCTCGGCTGTCAGATCTACCTTGCCTGCTTTCTGTTTGACTTCTTTTGGAACACGACTGGGAAGGCGTTCCTTCTTTATCCCGTCAACGACATCTGCATCTTCAGGGCGCTTTTTCTTGACAGACTTTCTCGCCTCTTGGCGAGTGGGTTTTCCAGTATCAACCGGTGGCACAACATCAATAGTGAGGCGATCTGTCAAGGGACGTGACTTTATGTTGCCCCGACCAGCAGGAGGTTTCTGCCCCGGTTTCTTGCTTTCAGGCTTCTTGACATCTATGGCAGCAGAAGTTCCAGACCTTGCCGGAAGTTCAGCAGCTTCAGGTGGCCTCGGCGTTGGCTTCGGTGCCTGAGGCTTGAACGCTTCCACTTTCGGAGGAGAAACCTCTTGAATCTTGGCTGGTTCCTCAACCGGCTGTGGCTTCGGAGCAGGAGGCTGAACCGGAGCAGGTTTGGGAGGAGGCGCTGGTTTCAGGATGATAGGGCCTCTTCGCCCCGGTTTTGGTTCCTGAATCGCAGTAGTGGGAGGCACGTTAACAGGAGCAGGCTGCTTCGGGGGAGGCGGAGCCTTGACATAAGCCTCGACCTTTGTGACTGCATCCTGGGTGATGGAGGACGAATGGGTCTTCCCGGATACCCCGACCGCCTCAAGGGCATCTAGGACATCCTTGGTCTCCTTGTTGAGCTTCTTGGCCAGCTCATAAACCCTCACTCGATTACCTCCGTTTTTTCTCTTGTCATGACTGCTCTACAGTCTACTCTTACCTGTGTCCCCAAAATTCTTGCTGCAGTAAGCCGTCTTTCAAGACACTCAGGACAGATTAACACTCGGCAACTCATCAATGCAAGACGAATCTTCACTCGGTCCAAGCCTACTCCGGTGCTTCAGTTGGGAGTTGCGCGTTTTTGGAGAAGCCACCGAGAATATTGTTTCTTGCCTGCTCCACAATGGAATTGGCAAGTTCCTCTGTCATGCCTTCAACCTGAAGGAGTCCGTCAACCTTGGCACGGAGTATATCTTCATAGGAGAAGATCATACGTTCCATGAGGCGATCCACCATCTGTTCGTCCACGCCCTCAAGCTGAAGAAGAAGCACTTTTACCGCTTCGTCCTTGGCGTCAATTTGAGACTGGGAGATGATCTCGATCTCTGTGTTTGTCAGACGTGATGCCAGGCGAGCGTTCAGGCCACCCTTTCCTATTGCGAGTGGATACTGATCGTTACGCACAACAAGAAAGGCTCGTGTGCCATCCTCGGAGAGCGAAACGCTTTCGATCTCGGCAGGCTTGAGTGAGTTGGACACAAGCCTCTTGCGATCATCACTGTACTCAACAATGTCTATGCGCTCGCCGTGCAGTTCCTGCACGATCATCTGAACACGCGAACCTTTCATGCCGACACAAGCACCCACGGCATCCACGTTGCTGTCCGTGGACATGACCGCGATTTTCGAACGTCTGCCGGGTTCACGTGCGACGAGCCGGATGGTGACGGTCTTGTCCTGAATCTCCGGGACTTCCTGCTCGAAGAGTTTCAACAGGAACTCATTGCTGCGACGAGAAAGAACCACCTGAGGCTCTTTGGTCGAGCGCCGAATATCTTTCACAATTGCTCGAACACGTTCGCCGTAGCGGTAGTGTTCCCCGGATGGCTGTTCATCACGAGGCAGAATTCCTTCGGCTACACCAAGGTCAAGAATTACATTTCCATGATCATAGCGAATGACCGTTCCAACGATCAGATCGCCAGTTTTGTCCTTGAATTTGTCGAAAACCATATCCCGCTCCGCTTCACGGAGCCTTTGGAGAACAACCTGTTTTGCGGACTGGGCGGCGATCCTCCCAAAATCCGCAGGAGTCACATCCAGTTCAATCTGCTCTCCGGCAGAGGCATTGAATCCCTTTTCCTTGGCATCCTGAAGGGAGATCTGCAGGTTCGGATCCGTGATGCTATCGGTCACTTCCTTCATGGCGAAGACTGTGAAGTCACCTGTGTCACGGTCGAGAGCGACACGGGTCACCTGAAGATTGCCACTGATCATCTTCTTCGCCGCCGAGGCAACTGCTGCCTCAACCGCTTCAAAGAGCACCTTGGACGAGATGTTCCTTTCATTGGCTATTCGCTCAATGATTTCAGGGACTTCCTTGCTCATCTGTGCCATACTCATAACCTCTTCGGACACATCAGTTGTCCGGCAAGGCCTTTGCCACAGCCGGAACATAAACGCAATCAAACAAAAAAGTGGGCAAAACCCACCAGTACTCTGTCTATAGCATATTCTCGATTTCATTTTCAAGTGAAAACTCAGCAGAGCGGATTCTGACCCCCAAGTAGCACATCTATTGGAAGATGAGACAATATCCGGTTGGCTGTACACAAGCTTCCGTCTCTGCCTCGTAGCGATTGTAAGCGCGTGTTGCCTCTGTTGCTCGATGAAGTCCAGAACTTCCAAAGGGCCTATAGGATTCATGGGAGCGGATGCCTCTCGATGATTTTCGTTCTTGACATGAGTTGCTCGAGACGGCTATCTTTCTCTTGACCTGTAGAACGGCTTCTGCGTTTCAACGGGGGTGTAGCTCAGCTGGGAGAGCGGCTGGTTCGCAATCAGCAGGCCAGGGGTTCGATCCCCCTCACCTCCACCATCTCCATCTCTCAGGAAACCAGACTTTGAAGAAGTCTGTTTCTTCCAATGACCAAACGGTTGTGAGAGCAGGCATTGCCCACGCACGTGCAGCCACTGGCCTGCTCGGGATATTTCAGCCAATCTCTGCAGTTGACTCTTCCAAACGTTGCTTTGATTCACCTGCTGGGTTAGAGTTGATCTTGGCGCATATAGTGTGTTCGTATCTATCGGTTCAACGGCTTCCGGAAGTATTTCTCCGGAGAAGGGCTTGATTCAGAAAGACAGCAAAGGTCTCAGCCAAGGCGCAATATGATGTGTGGTGAAGCACTTTTGAAGCGCAGATCAGCAAGCATCCGTCTGATGCAGGTCATTGTTTCTCTGACTCTCTGCGTTGTTTCAGTAGATGCTTTGGGAGATGATATCTCTGCTCTGATGCCTTGCCCGAGGGAGACGATCCGTCTTGAGAAAGTCGTCGAGATTGGCCCCAGAACGCAGGTTGTTCTCTATCCCAATCCGAGAACGGCGGACCGGCAGGCTGCCGTCCGAATCCAGAGGTTGCTCTCTCAGCATCTAGGGGTGTCTGTGCCAGTCGTGAACTGCAACGAGACGGGATATGATTCCCACTCGGTCTGTATTGGTCAAGGGCTATCCAATGCACACCTGACTCGGCTTCTTGCGAAGCACGGGCTAACTCCCTCGGTGAACAGAGAAGGGTTTACACTCATTCTTTCTCGGCAGGGAATCGGTCTCTGGGGAAATGATGACGATGGAGTACGCCATGGTTCTTTTGTTCTGGAGAGAATCCTGGGCACTGAAGTTGGTGTTTCGGGTATTCCTGAAGTGATCCTGAAAGATTACAGTGTTGGCCATCTCCGGGGTGTCTGGGTGAAACCAGAGAGGAGCAATCTCAAGGCCTTGCGAACACTCGTCGGCGGGGTTTTCCCACGTTGTCGGGTCAATCTGATGCTTCTGGATTTGTCGCATGTGAGCTGGGATCCGGCAGTACTGTTTGTTGACTCTAAAGCAGTGTCTCTGGAGGAAGTCTCTGATCTAGCTCGATACGCTCAGCAGAAGGGTATAAGCATTGTTCCGTGTGTGGATTTCCTTGGTGACAAGCGTTGGGTCTCTGCGAAGTCCAGCGACAGCAATAATGCACCCGATGAAGATTCCCCGCGATATTTGTTCCATCTCAAAGATCTGGGGGTCATCTCCAGGATACTTGAATCCTACGCAGAGATTCATAGAGCCATTGCCTCAGGATTTTTCCATATTGGATTCAGGCCGGTCGTTCCCTCCAGTGCGCAGAACTATGACGCAGGTGTTGAGACAGTCGCCATCCTGGATCACTTCAGACGCTTGGAGTCGGTGCTTGATGTCAATCGTACTCATCCGGTCTTGTGGGCCGATCTATTCCTTGGGGCTGAAGATGTTGGTGCTGCTTCTGAGACTGTTCAGTTCTCACAAGGCGAGGCACGCAGACGGCGGTACTTGCTTTCCCGCGCTCAGTGTACCTTCTGTGTGGAGTGGGACAGTCCGACCAGGCAACAGCGATCTCTACAACTCTTGACGAGCGAGGGATTTCCCGTCTGGGTCCTGACGGACTATCACTCTGTCTGGAACCGAAATGCAGTCGGCGGAGAGAATCCTTCATCGGGAGAAGTATACCGCATTACGGATCTCCATGACGAAGCAGCCATCGCGCGTGAGTGTTCCGGCTTGGTCGCGTCGAGTGCCTTTGCCTGGCGAGCATCCGACTGGTCAAATGAAGAAGTGCTTTCTGCGACAGACACCGCTGCCTTTATCTGGCAGCAGGCTTGTGATGAACAGGCTTCTGAGTTTTCGGAGGCAAAGAAGTGAGCGATCGGATGGTTCCAAGAATTCTCGGTCTGGACTATGGCACCAAAAGAATCGGTGTCGCAGTTTCAGACGCTCTCGGGCTCTTGGCTCATCCTCTGACAACCGTTCAGAGGCAGAATCGCTCGAGCGACATGGAGGCCATCCGACTCTTGATTCAGCAGGAGGAATGTGGCCGTATCGTGATTGGCCTTCCATTGCGAACCGACGGGACCGAAGGGCCTGAATGCCAGGCGGTAAGGCGTTTTGCCCAGTCTCTTGGGCGAGTCATTGAGGGTGTGGAGATTGTCCTGTGCGATGAAAGGTACTCGACCTTTTATGCGTCCGACCGGTTGCTTGAGACCAGTCGGACTCGGAAGAAACGTCGTGCGAAAATCGATCAGTCTGCTGCGGCGGTGATCCTTCAGTCTTACCTGGATGCACTTTCTGAAGAACGAGTAGACCGTTGCTCGGAAAGGAAAGACACAGGAGAATCCAACTCTTTCCAGGAATGAGCGACCTGCAAAAGCCATCTGTAAAAGTTCTGATTGACTACTTTGACCAGCGGATCACAGCGCCAACGACTTCCAGAGCTTGGTTTTTGTTGATTCGATCGAAAAGGATTGGCGCATAGTCAGCGTCCACCCGGTGCGTGATCGCTTCCTGAAGTTTTAATGAACCCGTCGCCATGTTGTGCAGCGCTGCCATCCGAAAGGGCAGTCCACCGTCACTGCACGGAAAATACATGGTCAGCTGCTTGAGGTGTGGAGAGAGGAAGTTGAGAGAGACGGGAGCTGATCCGTAGTTTCCCTGCCATACAAACTTTCCAGATGGTCTGCAGAGGGCGATTGCCGAATCGAGCAGTTCGGGGATTCCCGTGCATTCAAAAACAACATCAGCCATTTTCGGCTCGATCCTCTTGATCTCGTCAGGAACAATTTGGTCACTGGCATTGATGATAAAGTCGGCACCAAGTCTCTCGGCAATTTCCAAGCGGTTGGGAGCGATATCAACAGCCACGACGCGACAACCTCTGTTCTTGCAGGCGGCCACGACGCTCAACCCGATCAGACCAACACCAGAAACCACGACCAGATCTCCTGTTCGCGGGTTTGACATATCTGTTCCGACCAAGGCGACCGCAGGCATCACAAACAACGAGGCCACGTCACCTTCAATGCCTGCAGGAAGCGTATCAACGCCGTCGGGATCATCCTCGCTCAGCACCGCATGTTGGCAGTGCGCTCCCAAGGTTGGGGTGATTTTCTGGCCGTTTGTAAGAATAATGCTTCGATTGTATCGGTAGAAAACCCTGTCTCCAATGCCGAATCGGGTCACGGCATCTCCCTTGGATGCAACGATGCCGACCGCCTGATAGCCAGTGCAGATGGGGTATGGCCCCCAGGATATTTTGTTGCGAACCAAGGCGAACTCGGTTCCAATACTGACCCCTGACCAGAGCGTTCGAACAACGACTTGGTTTGGCTTTGGATCAGGAAGAATCACCTCAGCGAGGGAGAACTGCTGATTCTCGTCACAGACCAGCGCTTGACTTAGCATGATAGACCCCACTTTCCTTTTGTGCTGACTGAGGACATAGCCTGTCGCCAGTCAACACCCTTCGTTCCCGAGAAATGCCCTATACAACACCGGCTCCATTGGACGCTATTCAGCGATTGGAGCAAGAATCCTCTCCAAGGGTTTGGGAGTGGGCGTTGCTTCTGGAATCGCTGTCGGCGTTGGTGCCTTTGGAACTGTGCTGCCTTGCGACTTGTCGCTCTTGGAGGACTTCTGTCCAGACATGAAGCGGCTCATCTGACCCTTTTCGGGGTAGATGCCACCTTGACCACCGGACAGTTTTATCTTTTTGACAACGCCGTCCCCGAACACGATTTCCATCCGCTCGCCTCTCCAGCGGTTGGAGCGATTCCGATCCAGTTTCTGGTTGAATTCCGCATGACCAATGAATTCGCCCAAGCCCTTCTCCACCCAATACTTGGCAG